>CAZNGD010000055.1:0-10191 GCA_964572295.1 uncultured Verrucomicrobiota bacterium | reverse complement strand
GCAACACGTTATATCGCAATATGACTTTTGTCGGCGCCACCACACCGTGGAAAAATCAGCTCAACGTTTTTCCATTGTGTGGAAAAATCGAAAAAAGTTTATCCCGCGTACGCGGGATTTTTCCATTGTGTGGAACGATTTGGCCCGATTTTTCCACACTGTGGAAATGTTTTTTCCACAGTGTGGAAAACTGCCGCACCAACAGCCCGGACGGCGTGGAAGCCGTCCCTCCAAAAGACAGAAACAGCCGACGATGCAAAGGTTCAAGCTGTAGCCGGGGTCGGTGACCCCGGCTGCGGGCTCAGCGAGCCCGGCTACAGGAGCAGCCGGCAGCCGACGAGCCGACAGCCGCGCGGGTAACGGGGGGCGGGCGGGCGGCGACTGTAAGGGGGGATGGCGAATTCAGGGCAACAGTTTGGCAAACAGTCGCCGGGCGGTGGCGGTGGTGGCGGCAGCAATGGCGGCGGGCGTGGTCTGCCGCAATTCGGCCAGGATGGCGCCGGTGTAAGGAATATGGGCGGGTTCGGAGAGTGGACGGGTGTCGTGGCTGAGCCAATGCGGCGGGTGGCCGGGGGGCAGGGTTGGCGGCAAGTCGGGGGCATCGGATTCCAAAAGAAAATAGCCGGCGGGGACGCGGCGGGCATTTTCCCGGGCGCGGTGATTTTGCGGGCGGGTGAGGGTGCCGCCAAAGGATATATGGATGTTGCGCGCGGCGAGGTCGGGGAGCGCGTCGGGGGGGCCGGAGTAGGCGTGGATCAGGAGCCCGGCGGGATGCGGCGGGGCTTGGAGCAGGATGGCGAGCAGCGGGCCCCAGGCGTCGCGGCAATGAAGGGTGGCGGGGCGGGCGAGTTCATGGGAGAGGTCAAGCTGGGCGCGGAAAACGGCTTCGCGGTCGCGGTCGAGGCCGTCGGTGAGTTTGCCGTCCAGCCCGATTTCGCCGATGCCGGCGGGGTGGTCGGCGAGTATTTCGCGGAGGTGTTGGAGCCAGCGGGGGGTGCGGGTGGCGATGTGCCAGGGGTGCAGGCCGAAGGAGCAAATGAGGCGGCCGGGATGCGCCTGGGTGAGGTCGCGGACGGCGGGCCAGTCGGCTTCGCTGGTGGCGGCGACGTGCAGGAGGGTGACGTTGTGATCGGCGGCGCGGCGCAGGACGGCGTCCAAGTGCGGGGCCAGGCGGGGGTCCGGCAAATGGCAGTGGGCGTCGGTCCAGACCAATTTAGTAGTGTCGCGCGGCATCAAGCGTGGTACTTTTTCCGGGACATGGTGAGCGGCCGATTCATTCCAGTCAATCTACAAATCTGGCGGCGGGCGGGGCTGGGGCTCCTGCTGGCGCTGGGTGGCGCGGGGTGTGGCACCTTCAGCCACTATCCCACCGGGATGGAGACGACGACGCGGGCGCCGCTGCGCGCGGGGAAAACGCCGGCGTACGAAAAGACGTTCGGCCCGCGGTTGCAGGGCAACACGGGCGTGCTGTTCGCAATGGAGATGGGCCGCGTGGCGCAGGTGACGGGCGATGCGGATGCGTCGCGCAAGGCTTTCGCCAAGGCGAGCGCGTTGACGCGCGAGCAGGATGAGAAGGCGGTGATTTCGGCATCGGGCGCGGCGGCGCAGGGGGGCGCGGTGCTGGTGAACGACAAGGCCATCCCCTACCGCGCGCCCAGCTACGAGCGCACGTTGGTGCATCATTATCAGGCGCTGAATTATTTGACCACGAATGATCTGATTGGCGCGGGGGTGGAGGTGCGGTTGGCCAATCGCGAGCAGGAGGACGCGCGCCGCCAGCGCGAAGGCCGGATCAATCGCGCCAAATCCAAGCGGCAGCATCCGGAGGCCGCGCCGGTGGCTGAGGAGCGCGATCCGTATTTGGCGCAAGTGTACGCGGGCCTCGACCAGGTGGCGGGCGAGGTGAAGTCGTCGTTCCAAAATGCGGCCACGTTCTTTTTGTCGGGCGTGATTTGGGAAATGCTGGGCGAGGCCAACGATGCCTACATTGATTACAAGCGCGCGCTGGAGATGTATCCGGAGAACACCCCTCTGCAGGCGGCCGTGGTGCGGTTGGGCAAGCGGCTGGGGATGCGCGAGGATGTGGACGATTTTACGCGGCGCTTTCCGGCGGTGGCGGACACGCCTGCGGCGGGCACGGCGGCGGGGGCCGACAAGGCGCGGCTGGTGGTGTTGCTGGATCAGGGGTTCGTCGTGCCCAAGGAGGAGATTGCGGTGGCGTACCCGCTGGGGAATACGGTGAGCGCGATTGCCCTGCCCGCCTATACGATCGGCCCGCCACCACCGATGCCGCTGGCGGTGCTGGTCGGTGAAAAAAAGGCCGGCACGACCGCGCCCATCTGCAATGTATCGGCGCTGGCGGCGCGGGCGCTGGGCGAGCAGATGCCCGGCATCCTGACGCGGCAGGTGGCGCGCGTGGTGGCCAAAACCACGGCGGCGGCGGTGGCGCAAAAGGAGGGCGGCGATGCCGCCGGGCTGCTGATGGCGTTGTACAACATCGTTTCGGAGCAGGCGGACCTGCGGAGTTGGCTGACCCTGCCGGCGCATATCCAGGTGGCCGATGTCTGGGTGGCCGCGGGTGACGCGGCGGTGGCTCTCGCCGTGCCCGGCGGCGGCACCGTGTGGTCGGGGGTGGTAACGTTGCGGGCGGGTAGGACGACCATCCTCCATGTGACGCAATTGGATTTTGCTGTCTTTTCAAGAATAATGATGCAACCATGAAGGAATACTAAAGGAGCGCAGGCATGAAAAAAATGTGGTGGATCATCGCGCTGGGGTTGATGGCGGCAGGGGCGGTACAGGCGGCACCGCGCGCGGCGTTGTTTGTACAGAATCAGGCCGGCGCCAAGCTGGAAAGCCAACTGGATGCGTTCAACGATCTCGTGAGCACGCGGCTATCGGCCGTCGGCATTGAGACCATTCGCGCGCAAGACGTGTTGGCGCGGTTCACGGAGTCGCGCGCTTCCGCCAACGCGCAGGAGCTGCGGCAGGCGGTCGAGGCGTTGCAAACGCTCAAGGCCGAGGGCACGGTGGATGGCCCGCTCCATGAAGCGGCAGCACTGCGGACCGCGCAACTGATGGGCGCGGACTTCCTGGTGTTTGCCTCGCTCCTTTCGCTGGGCGAGAACCAAATGACCGTGCAGGCCTATGGCCTTGCCCAACAGCAGCACGTCACCACGCTGCGGGTGGCGTTGCGCGTGCTGGATGGCAACCTCGGCACGCAGCTCTACGGCGACACGGTGGCGGTTAGCGAGAAGGTGCTGCAGAACTCCAACATGCAGGTGCAATTGGGCGACCTCGTGAATACGTTGCTGGATCGCGGCGCGGAAGAACTGGCCGGGCGGGTGCGGGGTGAAGTGGCGCGGATCGAAGCCGCCCAATCCGAAACGCCCGCGCTGGCGAGCGTGACCATCCAGACGGCGGCGGAAGGCGCGGCGGTGGAGCTGGATGGCGTGGTGGTCGGCACCGCGCCGGGTGTTTTTCAAATCCGTCCGGGCGTGCATGAAATCCGCCTGACGCGCGAAGGCTATGCCACGTGGGAAAAGAGCGTGGCGCTGGCGGATGGCCAGGTGCTGAATGTGCCCATGGAATTGTCGGGCGGCGGCATTGCCCGCAAGGGCGAGCTGGAAGCGCAGGACATCGCGCGCGAGCAAAGCGCGGCGGCGGCGCAGGCCGCCACAACCCTGGCCGGCGGCGCGGCGGCGCAGGCCAGCAACAGTTATATCCGCCTGGAAGGCATGCCGCAGTCGCTGTCCATCGGCAATGCGGATTCCTCGCGCGGCGCGGTGAATGTGATTCAGCAACAATAGCGGCGGAAGCAGAAGGAGACGCAACATGAAGGCAAAATGGATGACATGGCTGGCGGTGGCGGCGATGGCGGGCTTGGTGGCCGGATGCGCCGCGCCCAACACGGCGGGCATTTCCGTGGGCACGGAAACGGATGACTATGGCAACCTGCAACAGGTGCTGCAGGTGGACAACGCCAAGCTGGCCCGGCAGCTCGTGGTGCAGGATGTGGTCGTGGGCCAAACCAAAAATGGCCTGATGAAGGCCGGCATCAAACTGACCTCGCGGCTGAACAAGGATGTGGCGGCGCAGTCGAAGTTTGCCTGGTTCGACGCGGACGGCAACGAGCTGGATCCCGACACGGATCCGTGGCGGCCGCTGCTGCTGCACGGCAAGGAAACCCGCGCCATCCAGGGCGTGGCGCCTCATGCCGCGGCGGCCAGCTTCAAGCTGCGGATCCGCGCGGGCGAAAAGACGCAGTGGATCATCAAATAACCGAAGTCAACACACGAATCAACCACAGCAAGCCGAGGAAAAGGAAAATGAAAACAACATGGACATTAGTGATTACGGGTTGTCTGCTGGCGCTGCTGGCGACCGGCTGCCGCACGACCGTGGAATATGGCGATGCCACTTCCGCCAAACCCATCAGCACGGATTTTGGTTCGGCGGACTTGCAGCAGATTGCCGCCACCATGGTGGACTCGCTGCTGGCCGATGACGCGTTGGCCGACATCGCCGTCGGCGGGCCGCCGCTGCTGATTGTGGACAAGGTCAAAAACAAGACCATGCAGCACATTGACACGGAATCGGTCACGGACAGCATCCGCACCAAGCTGATCCGCTCGCGCAAGTTCAGCTTCCAGGACCGCACCACCGAAGCCGCCCTGCAGGAGGAGCTGGCCTATCAGCAGGTGGCCGCGCGCGATGCCATTGCCTCGGGGCAGCAGGATGCGCCGCGCTACATGCTGACCTCCAACCTCTCGGAGATCGAACAGCAGCAGGGCCGCCTCAAGGATGTGTATTACAAATTCACCATGAGCCTGCGCGACCTGAAAACCGGCCGCCTGATCTGGGCCGACGAAAAGGAAATCCGCAAGCAAAAGACCCGCTCGGTCTTCGGAGGCTGACATGAAAAAGATTGTGCTATTGGCCGTCGCGCTGGCCCTGGCGGCCGGCGCGGCCATGGCCATTGAACTGACGCCGCTGCAAATCGGACTGGCCGGCACCAAGGCGCAACTGTTCCCGGACACCACCCGCGTCATGGGCCTGCGCCTGAATCTGGTGTGCAGCGACAATGCAGACGTCACCGGCTTCGATATCGGCTTGGTGGGATTGGGCCAGCGGATGGATGCCCTGCAACTCAACCTGGTCAACCGGGTGGCGGCGGAGTTTTCCGGGGTGAGCGTCGGCTTGTTCGGCGAGCTCGGCTCGCTGGCGGGCATTCAGGTGGGCTTGTTCAATACCGTGGGCAATGATCTGGCCGGTGGGCAAGTGGGCCTGTTCAACACCGCCGACAGCGTCATGGGCCTGCAGGTGGGCCTGATCAACCGCGCGGTGACGCTGCGCGGCCTGCAAGTGGGCCTGATTAATTTGGTGGAAGAGGGTCCGCTGACGTTCTTCCCCATTCTCAACTTCGCGTTTTAGCGGCGGATGAAAGGAACCCGTATGACAACCCGTATTTGGCGCGCCTTGGCGCCGGGGGCCGTGGCGTGGCTTGTTGTGGCCGTGGCGGCCCAGGCTGCCGAGCCCCGGCAGGAGCAGAACATCCTGAAGCACGCGGTGGTCTGTCCGCCGTTCAAGGGCGACACCACGCTCGCTGCGGTCTATCACAACGAGATGCTCAAAATCCTGCGCGACTCCCCCACCGTGGAGCTCTACGAGGGAACCCGACCGCTGCCGGATTTCTATTTCCGCGTCAACGGCGCCATCGTGACCAACGAAGCCCACCAATTCTTTGTGTTGGTGACCGTGCTCGATGACGAACGCAAGGAGCAACTGGGTTCGCATGTGGCCCCCGCCACCCTCGATCCCGAAGCCATCACCGGCTGGAAAAAACTCTTGCAGGCGGATATTGCGCGGCGCGGCGCCCGCCTGCCGTTTGAGTGCCGAGTCAGCCGCAAGCTGGGTCAGGAATCCATCACGTTGGACCGCGGCCTCGGCTCCGGCCTGCAACCCGGCATGGTGCTCTATGTCTCGGAAGACGAAGAGCCGTTGCTCTCCCCGGTCACCGGGGCGATTATTGGCCGGGACTCGCCGCGCGCCGCCGGACAAATCCAGGTGTTCCGCATTCTGGATGAAACGGCGTATGCCCGGCCCGTCATGAACACCAAACTGCCGCGCACCGCCAAGCTGTTTGCGCGCAGCTTCTGAACCAAGCGGGCGACGGTTGATTTCCTCGCGCCCCACGGCCTCGTGCTGCGGGGCGCGTTGTGATTCAACGGCAAGACCGCGCCGGCGGCAGGCGGTTTTTCTCCCCGGCACACGCCCCCCCCTGCCCCGGCGGTTCAGGTTGCGGGCGGCACGCGCTCGTTCAGGTAGTTGAGGTCTTCGCGCAGCCGGGAGAGTTCGCCGGGGGACAAATCCCGCCCCCAATCGTGCCGCCCGGCCAACTGCTGCAGCATGGCCACTTCGGGGACAAACCGCGCCAGAGCGGGCGCGTCGTGGCGCGCCACGCGCGAAAGAATCACGCTCAACGCCACCAGCGCATCCTGGCCGCCCGCCACGATCTCCTGCCGAAACTCCACCAGACAGCGGCCGGCGGCCTGGCCGATGGTGTAACCTTCGGCCAGCATGGTTTCATGGAACATTTCCACCACCGCGCAACGCAGTTCATAATAGGATGACGGCACGGGCGGGGGCTCGGTTGGGTCGTGGGCTTTCATTGCGATTAACGCGCCGATCCTGGTGTGCGGTACAGCACTTCCATCTCCACATTGCTATACACCGTCAGAAACTGCTTCATCACGTTCCAGCAACTGGCGCACGGATAGAGTTCCGTGAAGAGGCAAATGTGCCCTTCCACGGAGGTATCCGGCAGCCGCGCGGCGATGTCCTCCAGAATCTTGAATTCGGTGTCCACGCTACGCGACCAGCAATCCGCGCCATCCACCGCGCCAGCCTGATTCACGCAGAGCGTGGTGAAACGGGAGGGCTCCGGCGGTTTGAGCGAAATCCCCACCATCGTATCCGCCGCCTCTTCGGAAAAATCCAAAAAGTCCTGGATGCTGCTGTGGGCGAAATACTCCGTTTTTTCCAAGCCGGTGATGCGCGCCAGCGCCCAGGCAAAGTTGTTTCGTTTGCGGAACTCCTCGGGCAGGCGTGCGCGGTACGCCGCCACCTGCGCCAGCAAGAGCGCGTCTTCCGCGCCTTTGTCCACTTGGCGCAAGGCCGGATCGCGCGTGACGGGTGGCGCGGCCACTGCCGCCAGCTCGGAGGACGTGCCGACGATCTTCGGCGGGGGGGCCTTGGGGGGGGGCGTACACCCGGCCAGCAGGAGGCATAGCAACGCCCATCCTGTCAACCGGCGAACGGCGGGATATTGGCTGCTGAATGCTCCGCTTGGTTTCATGAGGTTGGACAAGGGTAGACCAAGGCTGCGGGCCGCCCAAGTCTATTCTGCCCATCGGGCGAAAACGTTTTTGTGCCCCCCCCCGCTCCCGTGGGCCCAAGCAAAACGCCCGCGCAGGTTTTGCGCGGGCGTTCGCAGAGCGGCTGGGCCGGTCTGATTTACAGCGTGAAGCCCACGCCGGCAATCAGGCTGATGTCGTTGTGTTCCGCTTGGTCGGCCGGGGTGCTGTCGTACTTGTCCTGCAAGACCACGCGCAGGGTCCAACGCTCGCTCATGGCGGTTTCCACGCCGACTTCGGCGGTCACGAGGTAATCGTTGAAGTCCTCGGTGTTGGGCACGTATTCCACCGCCTGCACCAGCTTGGTGTTGGCGGTGATCTGGCAGGAGCCACGCTCCGCGATGCGCAACGCCAGGAAGTCATCCTTCACGCCATCCACTTTTTCCCAGACGTAGGACGGGCCGATTTCCAGCGACAGCTCATGCCGGTCGGTCTTGACGAGATACACGCCGAGGCCGGGGCCGATGGTCGCGCGGTAATCCACCAGCGCCACATCGTCATACAGCACGGAGCCATCCAGCACCGCGAAGGTCCGCGGGCTCAAGGTCTTCTTCACGTTGGCGAACACCTTGGCGTTTTCCACCGTGGTTTCCTTTTCATCATTCACGGTGCTTTCGCCGTAGTTGCCTTCCACGCCGGCGCGAACGGAGCCGAGGCCCCCTTTTTCGCCTTCGGTGACGAGGCTGGCGTTGGCGGCCAGCGTCTCGCTGTTGCCGTCGGTCATGGTCAACCCGGCATTCAGCGTGCTGACAAAGGTCGGCTTTTCGGCGGCCTTGGCAGCCTTGGCGGTTTTCTTTTCAGCGGCCGTGGCGCCAGTGACCAAGCCTGCGGTGAGCAGCAAAATCAAAAATTTCTTCATGGGTTCTCCTTCTGCCGGGTGGGGTTAGCTGGCGGCTTCCTGCTTGCGGCGCAGGGTATTGATGGCCTTGACCATCATGAAAACCGCGATGGCCACAATGAGGAAATCCACGGTGTTCTGAATGAACAGGCCGTAGTTCAGACGGACGGCTTCCACCGGCGCGCCTGCGGCATCCACGCCCGCCTCTTTCAGCGTGATGGCCAAATCCTTGAAATCCACCTTGCCCAGCAGCATTCCCAGCGGGGGCATAATGACATCATTCACCAGCGAGGTGACAATTTTGCCAAACGCGCCGCCGATGATGATCCCGACCGCCATATCCACCATATTGCCCTTGATGGCAAATTCTTGGAATTCCTTCATAATGCTCATAATGCTTTCTCCTTGTTTAGCCTTGTGAAGTAAAACGCTACACGAACCGGGCGCTTTGTCAAGCGCAGGCGCGCGCTCGCACCGAGGCAGATGGCTACTCAAAGGCCAGCCGATAAAATCGTACAGGCCGATTGGAAGCATCCCAGTCGGGATAAATCAGCCCACTTGATTTCAGGTTGGTGACACACAGTCGTTCCCACGACCCAGTCAGCCAGTTGGTCGTAGCTTCAATGGCGATGGGAAAGTTGGTGGCCCCCACCACGGATACAGAAACGGAGGTTGGCTCGGCCCAAACAGCCGTAAATGTTGGCCTTTGCAAGACCACTGTGGGGCGCGCGGCAAAATGGGCTTCCCAACCGATTGTATCATCAAAATAGTAGATGGTGGACGGTGTGAGGCTGAGCACATCTGGTTCAACGGTGGTTGGCGCGAAGCCCATGAAAATCACTGTTTGCAGGCCTTCGTATGCGCGGAATGCATTCTCTTTGATGGCGGTAACCGTACGCGGAATGATCACGGTCGTTAGATTTGAATTCCCCCAAAAGGCGCCGGCCGCAATGGTGTGAACGCCATGAGGGATGGCGTACGTGCCGCTCCGCCCGCCAGGGAAGTCTATGATTGTGGTCATTGCCTTATCAAAGAGAACCCCATTGGAGCTGGTATAATAATGGTTAGCGGGATCCACAGCAATATTCGTCAAGGAGTAACAACCGGCACACGGGGCCGGGCCGATGGAGCTGACACCTTGGCCAATGCTTAAATTCTTCAACGATTTACACAGCAGGAATATGCTTTCGCCCAGATTGCTGACGCTATCGGGGATAACCATCTCGGTTAATTTGAAACAGCCGCCAAATGCAGTGCTGCCGATGCTCATCACGCTCTGGGGAATGATCGTATTGGTTAGGGCATAGCATTCGAAAAAAGCGGACGCCCCTATATTCGTGACCCCCAGGCCAAGATTCAAGCTCTTGAGACCCAAGCACCAGTGAAATGCATAATCGCCAACAGATAGGACACTATTCGGGATGGTTACCCCGGTTAGGCTTTGAATCCTATAGAAAGCCTTCGTGCCAATGGCCGTCACGGAATACCCACCCAGGGTGTCAGGAATGACCAGATTACCGGTATAATTGCTCTTGAATGCCGTAATCGTTGCTTCGTTGTTTGAAACAACGTAAGTAAAGTTCCCCGCCTGCTCGGCAAGAACCACCCCGGAGAAACAGACTAAAAGAGCAGCAACCAGCCGATACACCCTCATGACCCTCTCCTTGCGTGTAATGGGCAGACTGCAGGCAATGGAGAGATCAAGCAAGACCAAAATAAAGGTTCGCCACCTTGTTTCGGCGTTAACCCTATAAGTTTACGAGGCCTGCACCTTTTCGCAGCCGATTGTCCATTGCAACCACCAAAGAGCCGGTGGGGAGCTATCCCCGCACTACGGCCTGGGTTTCCAGATGGGTGCGTTCGAGCATTCGGATGAGGTCGCCTTCGACGGCGGCTTTTTGTTTTTCGGAGAGGGCCAAGATCGGAAGAGCGTCGTGT
>CAZNGD010000054.1:8597-10269 GCA_964572295.1 uncultured Verrucomicrobiota bacterium | reverse complement strand
CCGCTGAGATTGGCGCTGGTCACGCGCAGAACGCCGCCACAGGCCGCCAGCAGGTCGCGGCAAATTTCAGGCAGCCGCACATAGTCGGCAAATCCCACGCGCGCATCCGCAGTCGCCAGCCCGCTCTCCAAGGTTGGCGCGCCGCCAACCCGTTCCACAAGGCACCCCAACGCCACCAGCAGCGGCCGCCGCTGACGGCGGCGGAGCGCCGCCAATTCCGCCAGCACATCCGTGGCTTCCTGTCGCGCCGCCGCCAAAAAGCCGCAGGTATTCACCAGACAGATATCGGCCGCTGCCGGCTCATCCACCAAATGAAAACCGGCCAAAACCATGCTGCCGAGAATGCCCTCGGAATCCACCGTATTCTTGGGGCAACCGAGGTTCACCAGACAGAAGCGGGGCGCGCGTTTAGTCATGCCCCGCTCCCGGTGCCTGCTCCCAAATGCCATCCCAGCAGGCCACGGCGTGCTCCTCGGCCAACGGGCGCAGCAGCGGCGCGTGGTGGCGGCAGACCGGCCGCGCCAGCGGGCAACGCGGCGCAAACCGGCAGCCCGGCGGCGGATTCCGCAGCGACGGCAACTGCCCCGGAATATCCGGCAGCCGCTCCTGACGCGTATGCAACCGGGGCATGGCCGCCAGCAACCCGCGCGTGTAGGGATGGGCTGGCGTGGTCAACACCTGGTCGCGCGTGCCCTTCTCCGCCAACCGCGCCGCATACATCACGTGCACCCGGTCGCACACCTCCCACACCACGCCCATGTCGTGCGTAATCAGCAGCACCGCCGTCGCGCCGCCACGCAACTTCAACAGCAAATCAAAAATCTGATCCTGGATGGTCACATCCAGCGCGGTGGTCGGCTCGTCGGCAATGATCAATTCCGGCTCCGGCAGCATGGTCATCGCCAGCATGACGCGCTGACGCATCCCGCCCGAAAGCTGGTGCGGATAATCCTTCATCCGCTGCTCGGCATCGGGCAGGCCCACGCGCTTGAGCCATTCCAGTCCCAGCGCCCATGCCTCGGCCGCGGACCGCGCGCGGTGCAGCCGCGCCGCCTCCGCCAACTGGTCGCCGATGCGGTGCAATGGCGAGAGCGCCGTCATCGGCTCCTGGAAAATCATCCCGATTTTACCGCCACGGATCGTCCGCAATTCTTCGTTGGGCATCGTCAGCAAATCCCGCCCGTGGAACAACGCCTGCCCGCCTTCGATCACCGCCGGCGGGCGCGGCAGCAGCCGCAGCAACGTCAGCGCTGTCACCGTCTTGCCACAGCCGGATTCGCCCACCAGCCCCAGCACTTCGCCCCGGCGAATTTCAAACGACACTCCGTCCACGGCCCGCACAAAACCTTCCGGCATTGCGAAGCCCGCGCGCAAATCATTCACTTCTAGGAGGCGTTCCGCCATTTGTGCCGCATCATCCTTGCCACGCGCGTGCAACGCAAGCGTTTTGGAATTCTACAGCCAAGAAAAGCCCCAAGTCGCCGCTGATGTATTTTTACAGCCCGACGGATTTATGAACAATCTTTGCAAAACAATTATCTCTTATTTTAACGAAATCCTAATGTTGATTATCTTGCAAAATCAAATTCTTTTGCCCACAACTATTACATGATTTTGGGCATCTCGGCATCTCGGCATCTCGGCATCTCGGCATCTCGGCATCTCGGCATCT
>CAZNGD010000054.1:5136-8497 GCA_964572295.1 uncultured Verrucomicrobiota bacterium | reverse complement strand
CATCTCGGCATCTCGGCATCTCGGCATCTCGGCATCTCGGCATCTCGGCATCTCGCAAGCCGCATAGCGCGGCATGTTTCCCTCCTAATCACCTCCCTGCTTCTTCCAATTTCTTCTCTTGCCGCGACGGCTCTGGATGTCCGCGGCATCTCGGTCGCCTTCTCCCCTCAGGGGGATTCTCTTTCTGAAATTATCCGAACGCTCCATTCCGCCAAGCGGCGCATAGATGTCGCGCCATTTTTCCTAAGCCATACCAATCTGATCGACACCCTCTGCTTCCTGTCGGCCAAGCAAAAGCTCAAGGTCCGCTGCTTCATGGACCCCGCCTCCACCGCTCCCGCTGAATGTCATGTTCTGGACCGGCTTGCCCAAAACGGCGTCGAGGTCTACGTGGTCCAAGTGCCCGACGGCAAAATGCACCTCAAGTGCGCCGTCGTGGACGACGGCGTTGTCATCACCGGAGCAGCCAATTGGACGGCTCGCGGATTCGAAAACAATGTCGAGGATTCTCTCTTTCTGCAATCCCCGGCCCTTGCTCAAGCCTATCGCGCGCGTATGGATCGTTTGCTGCCAATTTCCGAACTTTATCATGCCCCCCGCCTTGACGACTCCGAACGCTTCGAGTCCAAGCCCAGCAAGCTTTCCCAAAGTAAACCCCCGACGCTGACATATGCCGCCCCGCGGCTCCAGCGCTTCAGCTCCATCCGATCCGCCCGCGTCTTCTTCTCCTCTGATTCCGAACCCGACAACGGGTTGTTGGCATCCGAAACCATTCTATCCCGCATTCACGCCGCCCAGAAGCGGGTGGATGTCGCCATGTATCTACTGGTTGAACCTACGCTTGTCGAGGCCCTCGCCCAAAAAGCAACCGAGGGCAAAGTGCCCGTTCGCCTGCTTGTCGATTCCGGAATGCTCGACTCTTCTTCGCGAACCGTGCTGGAAACACTCGTGGCCGCCGGGGCGCAGGTGACTTGGCTGGGCAACGAGAAGTTCAGTATGCATCTTAAGACGCTTGTCCTGGACGAAGCGCAGGTCTGGACCGGCTCCGCCAACTGGTCTCAATCCGCCTTCGCGCACAACATCGAGGATTTGGTTCTCATTGAGTCCGCCGATCTGGCGCGCGCCTATACCCGGCACTTCGACACCCTTCATGCCGCCGCAACCCCTTTCCAACCCGCTTCTCTTTCGGTTTCAGCACCATCCAATGCCCCGGCCTCCGCCGAATTCCCCATCGGCTTGCCACCCACCGGTCCCCGCACCAACTGGCCGTCTGGCCTTCAAGACGTCGCCAGCGAAGACCTCCTTCTTTCCGCCGCCGCCCGCTATCTCGCCGACGAAGAATACCTCCCCGCCTTGCTGGACCTGATCCGAAATGCCCATCAATCGGTCCTTGCCTCCATGTATGTCATGGGCGAGCCCCAAAAGGACCAACCCAGCCTCAACCAACTCACCGCCACTCTGGCGCAGGCTGTTCAACGCGGAGTCTATGTCCACCTGCTCCTCCATATGCCTCTGAACGAAGCCGTCACCATGAACCAAATCCATCTGGACTGGGCAGAAAATCTCCGTGCCCAAGGCGTGGATGTCCGCTTGCATATCCCCACCATCCCCCTGCATGAAAAAGTCGTTGTCGTGGACCTTGCCAAAGTCCTGATCGGCTCCCACAATTGGTCCGAAGGCGCCCTCTCCAGCCAAAAAGTCACTGAATCCGGCGTCCTGCTCGTCCTGCTCCAACAGGATCGGCGGCTGGCCGACCATATCCTAAACCGCGAATCCATCCGCGACATGCGCACCCCTGCGCTTTGGCAGGAGGAGTTGCGCACCCTCCGGCAACTGGGAAACACTTCCGGCAAGGAACGCGATGCCCTCCTCGATCAGCTCGAACCGGAGGAAATGCCGTGAGCCTCCGCCATTTCTTCCTTTCACTCCTCTTGTTGGCTCGGGCGACCTTCGGCCTAGCCCAAACCAACCCTTCCGACCTGATTCTCCTCCGCAACGGACGCGAGCTTTCCGGCCGCCTCATTCAGGAAACCTCCGCCGGATATGTTCTCATCCCGGCGGGTGCCCCCACCCAAATCCAGCGCATTCCCCGCGAAGCCACTGCTTACGTCCTCTATGCCGATCCAACCCAGGCCGCCAAGCTCCTCGGCCTCGACTCCGTCGCCCGAAATCTCTCCAAAGCCCCCGCCCCCGCCGAAGTTCGCCTCCTCGCCGCCGAACCCTTCGGCAAAGCCCTCCTCGAAGCCGCCCGTTCGGCCACTAACTCCATCTGGATTTCCGCCTACTACTTCAGCGACAGCCGCGCCGCTCCCATCAAAGATTTCTACGCTACCCTCCGCGAAAAAGCCGCTGCTGGCGTCGAGGTGGTCATCCTCGTCGAAAATAGCACCGCCTCACCGCCCGCCATGCGCCGCGCCAATGCCAATTTCGCCGCCCAACTCTCCGGCGACGGCATCCAAACCCTCCTCTGGAGCGGCACTAACAAAGCCCTCCATAAAAAACTCGTCATCATCGACGGACGAATCCTTTTGCTCGGCAGCTCCAACCTCTCCCTTTCCGGCACCTACGGCAGCATTGAAATGAACATCCTCACCGAGGCCCCCCACCTTGTTCAACCCGCCATTGCCGACTTCCAGCGCCTCCGCACCCAACTCAAGCAACGACAGGCTGCCCCATGACCTCCCTGCGCACAACTGGCTTCGCTTTGTTTACCCTCTTGACCATGCTCCAACCGCTCTCTGCCGCCCCAAAACTGGTCGTCGCTCCTGAGACATTCGATTTCGGCGAGATGCCCTCCGGCGAATCCGTTCAAGCCACCTTCACCCTCCGCAACGCTGGCGATGAACCCCTTCACATCAACCATGTCCGCACCAGTTGCGGCGGCACCTCCTCTCGCCTGGACAAACGCGAACTTGCCCCCGGGGAAGAAACCCCGCTAACCGCCACCCTTTCCCTCAGAAACCGCAGCGGCCCCCAACACCAGCGCGTCACCATCGCCGCCAACGATCCGGATGCCCCCTCCAAGCAGGCCCACATCCAGGGGACCGCCGTCCGATACCTCACGTTGACCCCCTCCGCCGTCCTACTTTTCTCCGCCCCCCAAGGGCAATCCATTACCCGAACTCTTTCGCTCCATTCCGAAAATCAGACCCCCTTCCAACTCCTCTCTATCGAGGTCACCCAGCCCGATCTTACCGTCGCGGTCACGCCGGTCTCCCCCAGCTCCTACCGCCTTGCCCTCACCATCCCCGCCACCTGGCCCCCCGGACGCATCAACGAATCCCTACGCATCCACACCGACCATCCCCACGTCCCGTTTCTGACTTGCTCCATCACCGGAACCCTGCAACCTGGAAACAAC
>CAZNGD010000054.1:0-5036 GCA_964572295.1 uncultured Verrucomicrobiota bacterium | reverse complement strand
CCATGATCCCGCACCGCCCATGGCCGCTATTCGTCCTGTCACTCGCCCTCTGGACCGGAACCTCCTCCGCTCAGACGTGGACCACGGTCTGGACGCCCGACAGCGCCCCCGCCGCCCGCATGAAGATGGAACCCGAAATGGAACCAGAAAAAGACCACATTTCTGAGACTAACTGCTACCCATGCAAGGAGTGGGAAGCCTACGGCGACGGGAAAGGAAAGTGGGTAGATTATCCTGACGGTACCGAATGCGATGCCGGCGATGACAAACCCGGCAAATGTTGCGATGGCATGTGCGTGGAAGTTCCGCCCGAAGGGACCGACCCATGCGAATGGGCAATAGGAAATGATGATTTCCGCAAAAAACATCCACGCCAATTCCATCCGGTTTTCGGACCCGAAGGTTTCATCCTCTGTATTTTCGGGAAAACTTATCCCTGCGTCCCCCCAGACAATATTCCACAAGCCTGGAAAAATGCTGGCATCGACAAATGCGTCCAACAACACGAGCAATACCACAAAGACCATTCCCCCATCCAATGCCCTCCCTGCGGTACCGGTATCGGTACCTATTCGGATGACGAAACTCAAAGGAAGGAAGAATGCTGTGCTTATTATGACACGCTCCTATGCCTGAACGATCTGTTGAATGCGGCTTCTGACAATCATAAGGCGACGATCCAAAAAGCAATAGATGATGCCACAGACAAGATGCTCCACGAATACCATTGTTGGGGCGGAATAGACGATCAAGGGATACAATACGAAAGGGTACAAATGCCATGCAATTGAAACACTACTGCTACTATTCACTAGTGGCGGTTTTCTTGGCCACCTCCATCGCTTCTGCCGAAATCCTCATCATACACGGGCGGCTACTTCCGGAAACCGACAGCCGGAGGGGAGAGCAGCTTAAACCAATATCGAGGGGCTATGTAAGATATGAAATCATCGAAATCGGCCGTGGCAAGCTTGACTCGGCAATCTCCAATACGAGCAAGAACGAAAACGGGCAGGTTATCTCCACCAACGCCATACCAATTAGCTTCCTTCTTCGCACGGCGCAGGGGCCTTTGCCCCCCGACGCCATTCTGATTCTGGACAATGGGTTCTGGGAGCAGTTCTGGCCGGAGCATTCCTATCGGGTGTTGGGCGAAGAATCCTGGCGGGGCATCCTGCCCTATTCTCCCGAGACGTGGAAGGCCATCCTGGAAAAGAGCAACGAGGAATTGGCGGAAGTCCCGCCGGCCGACCGACTCACTCGCGACAAAATATATGAGGTGCTGGCAAAATCGCTTGCGGCGAGGGGCATAACGGAGCAAGACATCTATATCTGGTTCCTGCGGCGAATCCCATTTCAGTGGATTGTCAATGCCTGCTTCCTCAAAGACGGCCAGCTTTACGATTACACCGTGACGGTTAACGATCGTGGAGATATACTCATCGATTACGAGCCAAAGCCCAACCGCTATTACCAAGCCGGCGAAGGAGTCGCCGCCTTTTTTTCTCGCGAACGTCCCGATTTTAAGCCTTTACGAAGGCATGAAAAACCCGAGTAAACCGGTCAAGTCAAAGAGGCGCAGCACGTCCCGATTCTGACTTGCTCCATCACCGGAACCCTGCAACCTGGAAACAACCCATGATCCCGCACCGCCCATGGCCGCTATTCGTCCTGTCACTCGCCCTCTGGACAGGAGCCTCCTCCGCCCAGACGTGGACCACGGTCTGGACACTCGACTCCGCCCCCGCCACAAAAGTGATCGTCAAGGCTGGCAACCACAAATCACCAACCAACTGCTATCCCTGCAAAGAGTGGGAAGACTACGGCGACGGCACCGGCAAGTGGGTTCTCTATCCTCGTGGTACCACGCCGAATAGATGCGCCGGCGACACCACGGACTACACCTGCAAGGAATGCGACGGCAAGGGAGAAGTGGGAAGTAAAAAGGATGGTACCCAAGAACTAGGAAAGGCGCCTTCTGGCGCGAACTGGAAGTGTTGTGGGGGACAGCCCATAGATCCCAACTGGTATGACTGTTGCAACGGAAAGCCCCGGCATTTATACACTGAGAAGTGTTGTTGTGATAAAGAAGTGTACGATCCAACAAAACAGGGATGCTGCAAGACTGAGAATACAACCCCAAGTCAGCTGTGTAGACTCACTAACAACCCGGAAGAAGATGCCGATCCCTGTTCTTCGTTTGAGCCCCGATCTTCATTAACGGTGGGTCATGTCATCTGCTATAATGGGCAACCGTATGCTTGCACCTTTCCGCAGAATTATCCACAAGGCTGGCCCGCATCCGTCATGGATACTTGCATAACACGACATGAAGAAGCACACAAAAGTGACCCCCGCAGGACGAAATGCTACAAATGTACGACTTATGCTGCCGGCGCGCCCCCCAGCAATCACGATGCCTCAGAATGCGATGCACATAAAGAGGAACTGGAATGCGCCCAAGGATATCCAGATGACATTCCCGGTATCAAAGAATATATAGAAAGCATTGAGATAGGTATTTCTAAGTACTGCCGGTAAATCTATTTCATCAACACCAGTAAAAGGCCTGAATCTAATGAAAACATCTTTCTTACTCATCACCTTTTCGGCGCTGTACTGCATTGTCACTACGGGGCAGGAGATAAAGTCGGAAATCGGCATAAAAGACATCTCTAAGCCTCACTCTGAATTATCTGTGGCACGCGGCAAACTGGTTTCTTTTAAAATCCAAGAAAACCCCAGACTCTTTTCGTATGCGATCTACGATCTGTTGTCCATAAATCGGGGTCCGTTGAATGGCAATACCGTTATGGCACATTTTTATGCCTCCACCCTCCAAGAACCCTTGCCGGAAGATGCCATACTCATTCTACATACACTCCACTATAATGACATTCAGAACACACGCACCTATTGCGCCGCCGGATTGGAAGCATGGCGGGGTATTTTACCATTCTCAGATGAAAAATGGATGGAAATATGTGAGACGCCCTCCTCAGTGCTTGGGCAATCATCTCCTGAAGACCGCCTCCCACTGGACCGCGCAATCCAAATTGCGAGCCAAGCGGCGAGGCGTCATTATGAACAAGACGGCCTCTCTGTCCAACAAACCCAATTGGATGACAAGGCATTGCGAAACAACTTTTCATGGGTGATTCCTATCGCAGTGACTGTCCTTGATAGAAAGCGCATGGGCATTTACTGGCGAATCATCGCCCTTGTTAAAATTTCCGACACAGGCGTCCTTCTCGATTATTACCCTGGGCGAGAAGCTGAAGAAGTGTACGAGGATGGAACATCCACAGACGAAAAACTCGCTTTGCTCAATAAATATACAATCGAACCGGCAGAGGCCAAAGGGCTCACCGCACATAAGATGATCTGCAAAAATGCTTCTTTTTCCATTCCTGAAATCAATCTGGAAGACGACTATGACGCTGTGTCCGAATGGGGTCTCATGGAGGAGGAAGTGTCTCCCCTGGCCCAAAACTGCCCTTATATCCAATGGGTTCGTTCGTTGGATCCCGGAAAAGACTTTGTGCTTTTTATTGGGATTCTTGATGGGCCAGAGTCTCCTTGGCAATATTTGGACGCCGCCACGGCAAGGAACGGTATTCGAATTGGCTATTCATTGCAGAAAAGCAGCGTAGCCCCAAAAGAATAAAAGGGTGCATCGCCGAATCCCTACGCATCCACTCCGACCGCCTCCCGCCCCCCCCTTCTCACTTGTGGAATCGTTGGAACCATGCACACTCAAGAGATAAACCATGACCTACGCCCTAACCGCTTGTTTGATCGGCTCCCGCTGCCGCTTTTCGCCGGGGCCGTTCCCGACCTCACCACCCAGACGTGTACTACCGCCTGGACACCCGACAGCGCCCCCGCCACACAAACGATCGTCAAGGCCGGCAACCACAAATCACCAACCAACTGCTATCCCTGCAAAGAGTGGGAAGACTAAGGCGACGGCATGGGGATATGGGTCCTTTATCTCGAAGTCACCGAGCCGATCTTTTTGCATTCAGGACACAAAGACATGAACAAGCGCCTCAGAATCGTCACGTTTGTTCTTCTGGCATTGGTTGGTCTCCCGACCGTCTATTTCATGGCAAAAAGCATCTCTCGCGCCCAAGGCACATCGCTTCGAATCGAGGCTCCGTTTTCCGATGTTGTCTTGTACTTGTCTGGTGCGTTCCAAACCGATTTAACCAAGCTTGGGTTCCATGGTTCCGTGCGCGGTGTCCCATTTCTTTCAATAGGAGAAATGTACTACGTCGAAGTCTACGACTGGGTTCCCGGGAAAGAATTATCTTTTCAAGCGCGGATGGGCCAGATTGGGAACGAATACAACACTTTTCTAATCCGGCGCATATCACCAGAAGAAACAGATGTTTTCGTCAACAAGTTTGCAGAACTTCTTTTCCTGTTCACCTCCTGTCACGGCACCGAACATAAGATGCTGGATGCAATTAAAAAGGGAGTCGCGGAACAGAATGGCTCTCACGAAATGTGAGCGGCCCTGGTGTGTCCATTTTATCATCCGCTGCTCGGCATCGGGCAGGCTCACGGCAAAGGGGGCGGTCCTATAAATTAATAAAAGTGGGTCGGCAAGAGCGCCGCCCATGTTACTGAAGACTGCGACCTGTACGTAAAACCTCATAACCCCTGCTCCCTTTAGGGGCTGGACCCGGCATCTCCAAGAACACCTCGCATTCTGCATTCCCCGGGAATATCTTCTGCAAACGGTTCGGCGGTTCAGCACGTGGTAGACCACCCCCGCTTGTTCCACTCTGGGTTTTCTAGCCATGCCTCGCCTCTTTGCACCAGCTCCACCCTCTCGTTGTCCATCCATTTTATTAATTTATAGGACTGATAACCGTCTAGAGGTTCTTTGATAAAGTTTCGGTCTAATGCAAACTATTCCTTTGACCAACAAACAAACAAGAAAGGAACAACATGCAAAAGACCGAACCGAAACTGTCTCGTCCTGAAATAGGTTGACACTATTGAGGAGGCGACATTGAGTAAGATCA
>CAZNGD010000053.1:0-10435 GCA_964572295.1 uncultured Verrucomicrobiota bacterium | reverse complement strand
GGCCGGTGGCCGCCGCCGCCGCCGGGGGCGCCAGCGGCCGGTCCCGTGGCGCGCCGGTGGCCGGAAAACAGGGCGTTTATTTGGCATTTGGCCGCCGCAGGGCTATACTATGCCCGAGCCGGCGGGATGCCGGCGGAGCAACACCGGAGAACGAGCCATGGCCGCACTGGACCAACAACCCATCGGGCAGATTGTCGCCCAAGACCTCAACACCGCCAAGGTATTTGAACGCCACGGCATGGATTATTGCTGCCATGGGCACCAGCCGCTGGCCGCCGCCTGCCAGTCCCACGGCGTGCCGCTGGCGCAAATCAAGGAAGAGCTGGCCACGGCCGCCCAGACGCAGGATGCCCTGCTGCCCGATGCCAACGCCATGGCCATAGACGAGCTGGCGCGCTACATTGTGGCCACGCACCACGTCTTCACCCGGCAAATCCTGCCGCCCATCGCCACCCACTTTGCGGCGGTGGTGCGGGCGCACGGCGAACGGCATCCGGAACTCCCCGCGCAGCAGGAGGCGTTTGCCGCGCTGCATGCCGAGCTGGATCTGCACCTGCAAAAGGAAGAGCGCGTGCTGTTCCCCTACATCGAGGCCATGGTGCGCGCGGAACAGGCGGGCCAGCCGCGCCCCATGGCGGGGTTTGGCACGGTCAATGCGCCCATTGCCGCCATGATCAGTGAACACGAAGCCGCCGGGGCCATCCTGGACGGGCTGCACGCGGAAACCAACGGCTTCCAGCCGCCGGCGGACGCCTGCAATACCTACCGGCTGCTGTTCAAGGAACTGGGCGATCTGGAGCAGGACCTCCACCGCCATATCGCGCTGGAAAACCATTTGCTTTTCCCCAAGGCCAGCGCCCTCGAAGCCCGCTTGCAGTTGGGCTAATCCGATCTATTCCGCCGCCGTCACGCGCAGGTGGTCCATGATGAACTGCCGGCGCTCGGGCGTGTTGCGCCCCATGTAGAAGCGCAGCAGATTGGCGATCTTGTGCTCGTGCGCCACCTGCACCGGGGTCAGGCGCATTTGGGGGCCGATGAAGTGTTTGAATTCGTGGGCCGAGATTTCACCGAGCCCTTTGAAGCGGGTGACTTCGTTTCCGCGCAACGCCGCCATGGCGGCATCGCGTTCTTCTTCCGAATAGCAGTAGCGCGTTTCCTTTTTGTTGCGCACGCGGAAGAGCGGCGTTTCCAGAATGAACAGGTGGCCCGCCAGCACCAGCGGCTCGAAAAAGCGGAGGAAAAACGTCAGCAGCAGATTACGGATGTGCAGCCCGTCCACATCGGCATCGGTGGCCATGATGACTTTTTGGAAGCGCAGCCCGAGCAGCGCGTCTTCGATATTCAGCGCGCGCATCAGGTTGTAGAGTTCCTCGTTGGTGTACATGACCGCGCGGTCCAGTTCCGCCACATTGAGCGGCTTGCCGCGCAGCGTGAACACGGCTTGCGTCGTGACATTGCGGGTTTGCGTGATGGAGCCGGCCGCCGATTGGCCTTCGGTGATGAAGATCATGGAGTCGAGCCCGCGTTTGCGTTTGGCATCCAAATGGCTTTTGCAATCCTTGAGCTGCGGAATCCGGATGGATACGGCTTTGGAGCGTTCGCGCGCGAGTTTCTTGACGGTTTGCAGTTCCCGGCGGAGCGATTGGGTTTCCTCAATCTTCCTGATGAGAATCCCGGCGGCATCGGGATTGCGGTGCAGCAGATCGGCGACGATATCGCGGATTTGCGCGACCAGCTCGGAGCGGATTTCCGTGTTGCCGAGCTTGTTTTTGGTTTGCGACTCGAAGACCGGATCCTTCAGCCGGATGGCAATGGCGCCGACCATGGATTCGCGCACGTCGTCGCCATCAAACTTGGCCTTGGCGTATTCGTTGACGCCCTTGAGGAAGCCTTCGCGGAACGCGGACAGGTGCGTGCCGCCATCCACGGTGTACTGGCCGTTGACGAACGAAAAAAAGGTCTCGTTGAATCGCGGAGTGTGCGTGAAGGCGATTTCCAGCGTGGGCGAGCGGTGGTGCAGGGGGCCATAGATGGATTCTTCGCCCACTTCCTCCAGCACCAGATCCGTCAGGCCGTTCTCGGAGAGGATTTCCGTGCCGTTGTACTCAATGGCCAGCCCGGAATGCAGGCAGGCATAGAGCCGCAACCGGCGCTGCAATAGCTCGTCCAGAAAAGTCACCACGCCGAAGATTTGCGGATCGGGCTCGAACTCGATCAGCGTGCCGTTGGGCTCGCCCGGACACCGGCCGGTGGCCTTCTTGACCAGCTCGCCGCGCTCGAACCGCGCATTGGCCATTTGGCCGTCGCGGTGCGATTGCACAAAAAACGACAGCGACAACGCATTGACCGCCTTGGTGCCCACGCCGTTGAGGCCCACGGAAAACTGAAAGACATCGTCGTTGTATTTGGCGCCGGTGTTGATGCGCGAGACGCATTCCACCACCTTGCCCAGCGGAATGCCGCGCCCATAATCGCGCACCCGCACCTTGGCGCCGTCGAGCGTGAGCACAATGCGCCGGCCAAACCCCATGATGAATTCATCCACGGCGTTGTCCATGACCTCTTTGATCAGCACATAGATGCCGTCGTCATATTGGCTGCCATCGCCCACGCGGCCGATGTACATGCCCGTGCGCTTGCGGATGTGCTCCAGCGCCGACAGCGTCTGAATCTTGCTCTCGTCGTAATTATGAACCAATTTCGCCATATCCCCTCATCACACCAAACGCCCCCCGAAAAAGCAATCCGCACCTTCCCCCGGCGGGGGCGTCGCGCGCCTCACGCCCACGGGTTGGGGCGGGCGGCCAGCTTGGCGGCCCAGTCCAGCGCCGCGCGCGTGCTGGCGGGATTGGCCCGGCCTTTACCGGCCACATCAAAGGCCGTGCCGTGGTCCGGGCTGGTGCGGATGATCGGCAGGCCGAGGGTCAGGTTCACCCCGTTTTCAAACGACAGCATTTTGAGCGGCGCCAACCCCTGGTCGTGATACATCGCCACCACGGCATCGAACTGGCCGGCCAGATGTTGGTGAAAAATGACATCGGCGGGAATGGGGCCGCGCACCTGCCAGCCACGCCGCCGGCAACGGGCGATGGCCGGCGCGATGATCTCGCGCTCTTCCGTGCCCAGGGCGCCGCCATCGCCCGCGTGCGGATTCAAGCCGCACACGCCGATGCGCGCGCGTGGAAATCCCAGCCACGGCAGCGCGCGCGTCAGCAGCTCCACGGCGCTGATAATCTCCTCCGCGGTGAGCGCATCGGCCACGCGGCGCAGGGGGAGGTGGCGCGTGGCTAACACCACGCGAATCTTGTCGCCGAACAGCATCATGCCGAAGCGGCGCGTGCCGGTCAGTCGCGCCAATAATTCCGTGTGGCCCGGCTCGCGGATCCCCGCGCGTTGAAAGGCTTCCTTGCTGATGGGCGCCGTGACGATGGCCGCCAGTTGGCGGTTTTGCGCGGCGGCGGTCGCGGCCAGAATGGCGGCATAGGCCGCGCGCGCGGCATCGGCGCGCACTTGGCCGGGGCGATGTGCAGGCAGTGGCGCCATGGCCGGATCCCACGTGGCGCAACGCGGCAGCGGGCCGGTGAGCGTCGCAATTTCCGGCGGCAGGGGGCAGCCGATCCGCCGGGCGGTGTGCTCCCAGACCGCGCGATGGCCAATCAGCACCAGGCGACGGGAGGCGGGTTGCGGTTGCCGTGCGACCCGCAGGGCCACTTCCGGGCCGATGCCGTTCGGGTCGCCGCAGGTGATGCCGATGGCGCAGGGTTTCATGCGCCGCTCAATAGTCGTGCTCGTAGAGCTTGACGTAATACTTGCGGCGCAGCGCCTCCATCCACGCCTGATGGAGACGATCAAACTGGGCGTTGCGCACTTGGCGTTCCAACTCGGGCAGCACGTCGGTCATGGGGCGGGTGTGCGCGGCCTGCCGTTCCACAAGCTGCACGAGATAGGTGGCCTCGCCCAACTCCAGCGGCGCGGCGATCTCGCCGGGCGCCAGGTCGTCCAGCGCGGCGCGCAGCGGCAGCGCCAGACTGTCGGCGGTCAGCCATTCGGGCGCATCTTGCGCGACAATATCCGCGCTGGCGGCATCCGCGAAGGTCAGTTCGCCCGCTTGCAGTTTGGCGTGGAGTTCGGCCGCCTGCGCGCGCGCATCGCCGGTCAGGGTCAGGGTGCGCAACAGCACGCGCGCGGGCGTGGTGAAGGCCGTGTCCTTTTGGGCATCGTAGGCCTGCTGCAAGTCGAGGGGAGGCGTGACAATCTTGGCGACCACCTCGCGCTGCCGCATCAGTTGGACAATGAACTGCTCCTTGATTTGCCGGTGCCATTCCGTGTAGGTCAGCCGTTGGTCGGCCAACGCCTTGAGGAAGGCCGTGCGGTCGTTTTGAAATTGGTCATGGATGATGGTATGCACATGATTTTCCAGCGCGCGGTCGGGCATGACGCCGCCCTGCTGCTCAAACTCCAACAGGATCAGTTCGGAATCCACCAGATGGTCGCGGGTGGTTGTGAAGAGGTCTTGCAGTTTGCGTTCCAGTTCGCGGCCGGTGTATTGCGCGGCGAGGCGTTCCTGGGCGGGCTGCATGGCCACAAGCACATCACCAACGGTGATGACCTTGCCGTTGACCAGCGCGGCGTAGCTGTCCAGCAGAATGCCGGCTGCCGGTGGGGACTGCGCGCCGACGGACAGGCTGCCCCAAAGCAGCAACGTAAAGATGACGAGTCGTTTCATGCGCCGGATAGTAAGCCAACGCCCCCCTGCGACGCAAGGTTCCGGTATTGAATCCGCGCGCGGGGCAGGGTAGGCTGCCCCGTGATGAACGCAGGTGTTGTCAGACAAATCTGCCTGCTCGGCGTGCTGGGCGCGCTGGCGGCCGCGGCGCGGGAAATCCCCGTGCACCGCGATTACACCAAGCCCATCACCTTTTTTGATGACTCCGGGCAGGCCGCCCGCTTGGCGGATGTGGCGCCGGATTTGGCCGCGCAACAGTTGCTGCGCGATGTGCAGGCGCAGGAACAGCTCCTTGGCCGCGAGCCGGTGCTGGCGGTGGCCTTTAGCGAGGCCGGCCTGATTTCCCGCGGCTCGGACCATGTGCCCGGCAAGTTCACCCCGCCCGCCGATGCCCAGGAACGCCGCGCCAGCCAACGCAAATCATCCGAACGCAATTGGCTGGCCGGCAGCCTGAGTTTGCAAAATCTGGGGCAGGGCAGCAGCAACGTGGCGGTCGAGGTGTTCTCGCGCGATAGCGATTCATCCGGCTGGGGCTGGCTGGCCAACGATGTCTCGCGCGTCAGCAGCCAGCACGAGTCGGATGCCGCCGCCAAGTTGACCGAAGACATGATCCGCACGGAAGAAAGCATGGCGGCGGCCAGCCCGTCGGCGGCCATGATGTCGGGCTCGACCACGCCCTTCTGGCGGGATGACCCCGGCGCGGCGACCAAAGCGCCCAGCGCCGATGTCGCCGCCGGCGATGCCGCGCGCAGTGCGGCCGAACGCCCCGTCAACTTGCCCGCCACGCCCGATTTGGCCGCGCGCCCCGACCTGATCGCCGCGTCGGATGCCGCCCGCGGCGCGTTCGGGACGATGAGTGGCGAGTCGCGCGGATTTTCCCCAACCGCCGCCACGCCGGACCTGGGACAAACCCGGCAGTTGCTCGACTCCTTCAAAACCGACGCGCGGCCGGATTTTACCGCCTTGCGCGAGTCCCTCACGCGCGGTTCGGCCCCGGCCCCCGCCGCGCAGTCCATGGCCCCGGCGGAGCCTATATCTATTAAATGGGGGGGGGCGGGCGACCGGGCGGCCCCGGATCGGGCGGGGGTGGGGTGGGGGGCAAATCGCTCTTTTGGGGGCTCTGGCGGCCTCGAAAAGCCGAAGTGGGGGGGGGATTGGGGGCGTTCCACCTCATCCGGCAGCCCCTGGGGGCAGCATACGGAACCATCTGTGGTGCAACCAGCTACATATCAAGGCCTGACCAAGCCCAAGCCCGCCAGCGGCGGCATGAAGCCCGGCTGGTATTGAGCCGTCGCCCGGCCCCCGCCCCGGCCGGGGGGGGGGGGGGGGTGGCCGGCAAAGAATTAAAAAAACGGTTTTTATATTTTTTGGGTTGACCTGACCCCAACCACACCCCCAAAATCACAAACGTGGCCGTTAGATTGCCCGCTCACCCTGTGCGGTCCCGCTGCCGGCCCAAGTGAAGGAAAATATTATGAAACAATCTGCCTGGGGTTTGATTATCACCACGGGGAAGTCGGAGAAGATTACCTCCGAAGTCGAGACGGCGTTTTTGTATCTCAACGACCGCCCGGTGTTGGCGTACTCGCTGGCCGCCTTCAACCAGTGCCCGGAGATTGAGGGCATCGTGGTGGTGGTCAGTCGCGAGCGCGCGGAGAGCGTGCTGGGCATGGTGCAACTGTTCGGCTTTGCCAAGGTGCGCAAAATTGTGGCGGGCGGCGCGACGCGCGCGGCGGCGATGGCCGCCGGCCTGGCGTACGTCGAAGACAGCGTCGAGTGGGTGTGCGTGCACGATGCCTCGCGCCCGATGGTGAAGGCCGATCTGATTGCCGAAACCGTGAAGACCGCGCGGCGGCATGGTTCCGGCGTCGCCGCCACGGAGATTCCCGATGGCGTGGTCGCCGCCAAGAAGAACGCGGTCAGCGCGCGCTTCGATCAGGACGAACGGCTGTGGGCGGCCATCTCGCCGCAGACGTGGCCGCTGGCCGCGCTGCTCAAGGCCTACCCCAAGAGCGGCAAGGCGCGCAAAAATTATGAGGACGATCTGGCGGCGATGATGGCGCAAAAAGTCACGCCGCGCCTGGTGAGCACCACCGCGTGCAGCTTGCGCATTCGCAGCGCCGCGGATCTGGCGCCGGCCATCGCGTTGATGAAGTAGCCGCGCGCGCGCCGCCACCCCGTCCCGCACCGGAAATTTTTTCGGCGCAGAATTTTTTGGAAAAAAGATTGCATTTCTTCCGTATTTAGAAGATAAACGCCCTCCAGATTGGGCATCGGTTCAAAAACCCATCTTAAAAAACAGAAACAGAAAACAAGGAGTACTGGTTATGGCGAAGGCGATGACAAAGAGTCAGATTACGGCGGCGGTGGCGGAGAAGGCCGGCATCTCGAAGAAGCAGGCTGGCGCGGCGCTGGAAGCCCTGTCGGCTTTGGCGTACAAGAATGCCAAGAATGGTTTCACCGTTCCTGGTTTGGGCAAGCTGGTGTTGGTGAGCCGCAAGGCGCGCCAGGGCCGCAACCCGCAGACCGGCGAGATCATCCAGATCAAGGCCAAGAAGGTTGTGAAGTTCCGCGTGGCCAAGGCCGCGAAGGATGCCATCCTCGGCGTCAAGTAATTCATCCCCCGGATGATTCCAAGCCGCGGCAACTGCCGCGGCTTTTTTGTTGCGCGCGTGTCGGGCATTTGAAGACATCATGTGGCCGGGAGGTCGTCGCGGATTGGGCTTGGCCGAGGAAGGCGAAGCCGGAAGCGCCACGCGATTTCGCTGCCGCCTGACAACGGCCAAGCCCCATGCAGTAGACCAAACGGCTACAGCATGGATGAAAATGCTCTAGTCGCGGCAGCGCGACAAGTGTTGCCGGTGCTCCGCCGGCAGCGGCAGATCCAGACCGATGTACCCTGCGGGGCGGCCCTCTTCGTCGCGCACCAGCGAGACAAAGGTGGAGGTCCGGAAGGTTTCGTTGCGCCGATTCTTTTGCAGGTGCTCGCCCTGCCAACAGCCATTGGCCAACAACTCGCGGCGGAAATCATCCGCAGGCGGCGGCTGGACGGGGCCGGCAAAATCGCGGTAAGGCTTGCCCATGACTTCCACGGCGGAGTAGCCGTAGAGCCGTTCCGCGCCGCGTCCCCAGTAGGTGATCCGGCCTTCCAGATCCGACGCCACCACGGCCTCGCGCACGCTGTCGAGCAGTTGCGCGTGGAAACGCGTGCGCGCTTCGCCCGCCTTGACGCGGCTGGCCAACAGGTGGCTCTCTTCGTTTTGCAATTCCAGCTCCGCCGTGCGCCGCGCCACCTGCCGATTCAATGCGGCGTTCCAAGCCAACACCAGCAGCAGCAGCAGGGCCAGCGCCGCGCCGGTGGCCGGCAGCCAACGCGGGATGCGCAAATGCACGTCTTCCGTGACCCAATGCCGTAGCGCGTGGTGATAGACCGAATCCTGATCCTGCTTCATCTGCGTCAGATGCCGATCAATCGCGTGGAGAATCTGCGGGTTGACCGTGGTTGGGGCTGCGAAGAACGAGCCGATGGGATTGAAGATGACGGCGGTGTCCGCGAGGCGTTTGGTGCGCTGCCAAAAACTGCCGGCAAAACGACTGGCCACCACGGCATCCGCCTGGCCGTTGAGGACGGCATCAAAGGCCGTGGCAAAATCCGTGGCGGGGACCAGGGTGGTTTGCAGGCCAAACCCATTGGCCAGGGTGGTGAAGGCCTCTTCCTGCAGCGAGTGGCGGACGGTCGCCACGCGCCGACCATCCAAGTCCAGCAGCGAGCGAATCGTCGTGCCCGGCCGCGCGTAGATTTGAAACCAGTCGGAGAGCACCGGCGCGGCATGAAAGGCATAGCGCTCCGCCCGTTCGGCGGTGAGGGATACGCCGGGCATCAAATCAATTTCGCCGGTGGCCACGCGGTCCAGATTTTCAACCCAACTGCCGGGCACATAATCAAGCGTCCAGTGTTCGGCTTCGGCAATGGCCGCCAAAATGTCCGCGAAGATGCCGGCCGGCTGGCCGGCTTCATCCACGAAGATTTCCGGCGGATTTTGATACAACCCCACCCGCAGCGTGACGGGTGGCGTTTGCGCGGTGACGCCAACGACCAGCCCTACGCCAAGGCAGGCGCCCAGGACCCAACGGACAAGATGCAATGTCTTCATAGATAGGCTGGCCAGCGTAAGCGATCGGCGGGCCTTTGACAAGCCCGGCGGCTGACCCCGATGGGCTTGTTCAATCCGGGATTGCCGCGCGGCTGCGCACGCTACGAATCCCCACATTGTTCGCCGCCGGCAACTATGCCGGGGCAAAGGCGCGTACTTCTTGCGCCAGCCGGTCACCGAGCTTGTCTCGTTCCTGCTCCAAGTCAAAATGCGCCTGCAGGTTCAGCCAGAACTGCGGCGAGATGCCGAAATAACGGCCGAGCCGCAGGGCGGTGTCCGCAGTCACGCTACGGTTCCCGTGTACAATCTCATTGATCCGCCGGGGCGGGACGCTGATGTCGCGCGACAGGCGGTACTGGGAAATACCCATGGGGACCAGAAACTCCTCCATGAGAATCTCGCCGGGATGGATGGGGGGGATTTTGTTGGTTCGCATGTCAATTCTCCGTTAGTGGGAATCCACAATCTGTACGTCATGCGCGTTGCCTTCTCTCCAGCGAAAGCAAATGCGCCACTGGTCATTGATCCGGATGCGGTGCGGTCCCGCCCGTTTGCCGGCCGGAGCTTCCAGCCGGTTCCTGGGTGGGACCCGCAGCGAGAGCAAATCCGGCGCCGCATCAATCATCCACAGTTTCCGCAAGGCCGTCCGCCGGATGTCATGGGGGAGTTTCCGCACAACCTCCCGGTGGAATATCTTTTCAGCCGCCGGGCTTCTGAATGACTTGATCATAGGCCAAACATAACGCGCCGCAGTAATAACGTCAAACGTTACTATTTCGTTTCTTTTCGCGCACGTGCCGCCCCGCGCGCGAAGTACCGAGACGATGGTAATGGGCCCGGCTTCAATAGGCCGTGGTGCGCAGCACCGGCTGGAAGAGCCGGGTTTCGCGCGCGCAGATGGCCTGCACGGGGCAGGCGGCGCAGTCGGGCGCGGTGGTTTCCGGGCAGCGGGTGCGATTCTGAAAAAAGAACCAGTCAATCGCCGCGGCGGACAACCCGGTGCGCGTCATCAATTGCTGCACGACTTCGTAGGTGGCCGCGCGGATGGCGGCTTCTTCCGCCGGCGCGAGCAGCGTGCGCGCGACCAGCTTGGCGCGCAGCGCGGGATCATTCACCTGCACCAGGCCGCCGCGCAGTGCGCTGCGTTGCAGGTGATAGTCAATGATCGGCACTGCGGACGCCGGATCGGTCACGCGCAAAAAGTGTTCGGGGCGGTTTTCCAGCACGATGGCCAGCAGCATGGCCTTTTTCTGGAGCGGGTCTTCGGCATAGCCGGGGATTTCCCGCAGCATAGTCAACAGCGCGCGCAACGGCTCCGCCGCCGCGTTGGCCTGGCTGACTAGGGCGGTGGGGGAGGTATCGCGCGCGGTGAACCAGTCGGCATAGGCGCGAATCAACGCCGCGTGTTCCGGCCACATGGGCAGGGGATTGCGCCCGTGGCCGTCGTGGAAGAGTGCGTCGAGCGCGGTGGCATCCCGCGTGGCCAACGTGGCGGGGGCCCACGCGGCGGGATGGGTTTGCAGCGCGCGGGTGCAGGCGCGCCACAGAAAGTCGG
>CAZNGD010000052.1:0-10504 GCA_964572295.1 uncultured Verrucomicrobiota bacterium | reverse complement strand
GTCCATAATCGCAAATTTGCCGGTCACAAAACGCCCAATGCTCGTAATCCGCTGCTGACCGTCCAGCACCTCGAACTGCTCCGCCCCAACCGTGTTGAAATAAATCAACCCCAACGGATACCCCTTGAGCAGCGAATGAATCACCGCCTTCTCCTTCTGCCCCCCCGCATCCGCATAAATATAATTGCGCTGATACTCCGGCTGAATCGTCAGCTTCCCGCTCAACCCGAACAGACCCTTCCCTTCCAACTGATTGAACACAAACCCTTCGCAAATGTCCGCAACCGTAATGTCCGTCCGTAGCGTTGTCTTCACTTTTTTGCTCCTTTGAGGGGGCGGCGATGCCGAATAATGAGACGCGCATATGTAAGTTTGTACTTATCGCCCTCTCGAATAACACCGCGCCGATTCAAATCGCCAAAATTGGGCGCGTCACCCTCAGTATACTCTTTTGTTTTAACACCAGAATTATTGTCGCGGTCAGTGATGCCTAAAATCTCAAACTGATCCGGATTGTACTTGTCCAAAAATGTGATCGGCACGCCCATGTTGCCGTCAAAATCACTGGGAATGGCATCCGTGAACGGCACCTCGATGGCATCATAATTATCATACCGATCATAAGCCTTCTTGCCCCGTAGTGCCTGGCGCTTGCTGTACTTCAAATTGTCTTCCATGGACATCAGCTTTAGCTCGTCATGGCGGCGTTTGTGATCCAAATTGGTGAACCAACCGACATTTCGAAATTTCACCAGTCCCGTAGCCTTGTCATAAACACCTTTCGCAAAATCGCGCTCTGCTCCTTTTGGAATACGGAAAAAAGCATTGCCGTCGGGGAAACTTCCCCCCATCCATAGCTTGTCTTCCTTAATGAGAGGAAATATCTCCTTATAAGAAACCGCATTTTTACTGCCAACAATCAAAAACTTCTTCCCATACTCCACAAGCTGCGCCACATACTCCCGAAACAGAGAAAACGGCGGATTCGTCACCACAATATCCGCCTGTTTAAGCAGCTCGATGCACTCGGCGCTACGGAAATCGCCGCCGCCATATTGGTCATCCCCCTTCAACGCCGTCCGCGACGCCTTGTTGCGCCGGAGAAATAGCGCCACATCATCAATATCCACCGTGCCGTTGCCGTCCTCGTCCTTCACATGGTCAATACTGACGGCAATCGCCTTGGGCTTTTTGCGTTTGCCGTTCCCCTCGTTGTATTCAGGAAATAAAGAAAGCTGACCGGCAATCGGCGACCCGTCATAACTGGTCGTCACCAGCCTTTTCAGCCCCAACTTGTTGAAATTCGAGGCAAAATACTTGAAAAAATTGCTCTCAAACGGATCGTCGCAGTTGCAATACACCACCTTCCCCCGAAACGTATCCGCATCATACTCCAGATACGCCTCCACCTCCTTCTGAATATCCTCAAACTGAGTATAAAACTCGTCCTGCTTCGCCACTTTCGCGGCATGCAACCCCATATTGAGTGCTTTTTTCGTCATTTTGCCCAAATTTCCTCGTAAAAACCGCCAATTTCCGCCCAAAATCGTCAAAATCGCCCAAAAATCCGCCAAAAATCATCATTTCCAGCACTTTGGGTATTTCCGGCATTATGCACCGTCCCCATTGAGTGCTTTTTTCGTCATTTTGCCCAAATTTCCTCAAAAATCCGCCAATTTCCGCCAAAAATCGTCAAAATCGCCCAAAAATCCGCCAAAAATTATCATTTCCAGCACTTTGGGTATTTCCGGCATTATGCACCGTCCCCACACCCCAAAGTCCAGCCCAAACACACTCCAACACCCCAAAATTGCCCCCAAACCCAAAATTCCCGGATCTTCGTGGACGTTTATGGTCAATCTGGATTTGAGGCTTCCGGCCATGAAAGCCGGCGTTGGTTTCATCGCACTGCGTCGCGACAGCGGCGGTTTGGGGAAGAGGCCATGCCATTCGACGAAGAGCCGGAAATTTGGATTTGGCGCAGGGCGGGGAAGGGGGTAGCATGTTGGTGGATCGAAGCATGGGAGGCGAGTCATGAAAAAATCAGGTGGACGGGGTTGGCGGGTGGTCGGGTTGCTGGGGGTGTGCCTGGCGGCGCTGCTGGCGGGGGGGTGCGATGACGATGTGTATAGCCGTGATCCGACGGAGGGGATGGGGCTGCTGGTGGTGGATAATTTTACGGGGTCGCGGTTGCGGGTGTATCTGGATGGGGAGCAGGTGGACAGTGTGTCGTCGGGGAATCATCGCTATTACGAGCGGGAGCCGGGCATCTACCGGGTGGCCTTGGATGGTCACAACACCGACCGCTCGTGGTCGGGCGATGTGGACCTGCTGGAGAACCGCCGGACGGTGCTGGAGGTCCGCGGGTATACCGCCAACTATCGGGAGTTCGACGTGCGGATGTATTTCGACTGACGGGCGGGGCCGCAGTTGAAGGGCGCGGCGGTGGCGGGCAAGCCGGGGGATTATGGGCGGTCGGTCAGATGGCGCAGCACGTAGGGGAGGATGCCGCCGGCGGCGTAGTAGGCCACTTCGATGGGGGCATCAATGCGGTTCTGCGAACGGAAGCGGATTTCGCGGCCGTCGGATTTGACGGCGGTGACTTCGTGTTCGCCGCGTGGTGTCAATGGGCCGGTGGCGTGGATGGTGTAGGTTTCGGTGCCGTCCAAGCCGAGGCTTTCCGCGTTTTGGCCGGTGGGGAACTCCAACGGCAGGATGCCCATTTCCACGAGGTTGGAACGGTGGATGCGCTCGAAGCTTTCGGCGATGACGGCGCGCACCCCCAGCAGGAGGGGGCCTTTGGCGGCCCAGTCGCGCGAGCTGCCCGCGCCATATTGCTGGCCGGCCAGCACGAGGAGGGGGGTGCCGGTTTGCTGGTAGGCCATGGCGGCATCGAAGATGCTCATTTCATCGCCGGCGGGGAGGAGGCGGGTCCAGCCGCCTTCGCGGGTGACGAGCCGGTTGCGCAGGCGGACGTTGGCGAAGGTGCCGCGCATCATGACTTCGTGATTGCCCCGGCGTGAGCCGTAGGAATTGAAGTCCTTGGGGGCGATGCCGCATTCCTGGAGATGGCGCGCGGCGGGGGAGTCCTTGGCGATGCTGCCGGCGGGCGAAATGTGGTCGGTGGTGATGAAGTCGCCAAAGTAACCGAGCACGCGGGCGCCCGTGATGTTGGCGTTGGGCGTGGGGACGGCGAGGAACGGGGGCTCGCGGATATAGGTGGAGTCGGGGTGCCAGTCGAAGACGGGCTGGCGTGCCACCGTGATGGAGTTCCATTCGGGTGTGTATTGGTTCACGTCCTGGTAGGTGGCGGCATAGAGGGCGGGGTCGTTGGCGGTGGCGAGCAGCGCATCAATCTCGGCGGCGGTGGGCCAGATGTCGCGCAGGTACACGGGCTGGCCATCGGCGGCGGTGCCGAGGGGTTCGACATCGAGGTTGATATCCACCCGGCCGGCGAGGCCGAAGGCCATGACGAGAGGGGGGGAGCAAAGGTAGTTGGCTTTGCATTGGGGATGGATGCGGCCTTCAAAGTTGCGGTTGCCGGAGAGCACGGCGGCGACAACAAGGTCCTGCTCGCGCACGGCTTGGGCGACATCGTCGCGCAGGGGGCCGCTGTTGCCGATGCAGGTTCCGCAGCCGTAGGCGGCGACGCCGAAGCCGAGGGTTTCCATGGCGGGCAGGAGGCCGGATGATTGCAGATAGGCGGTGACGACGCGCGAGCCGGGGATGAGCGAGGTCTTGACGTGGGGCGGCACGCGCAGGCCACGGGCGACGGCTTTCCTGGCCAGCAGGCCGGCGGCGAGCATCAGCACGGGGTTGGAGGTGTTGGTGCAGGAACTGATGGAGGCGATGGCCACGGAGCCGTGGCGCAGGGTGTCGCCGCCCGCGAGGGGAGCCTGGTCCTGCCGGTGGTCGGCGGAGACTCCGAAGCCGCCTTTTTCCGGCGCGGCGGCCAGCGCAGCGAGGAAGCGCGTTTTAATTTCGCCGATGGGTTGGAAGTCGTGCGGTTTTTTCGGGCCGGCGATGGCGGAGACAACGGCGCCGAGGTCCAGCTCGATGATGCGCGAGTAGGTCGGTTCGGGGGAGCCGGGTTCTTGGAAGAGGCCCTGGCGGCGGGCGTATTCCTCGACGAGATCACAATGGGCGGCGGGGCGGCCGGTCATGCGCAGGTAGGCGATGGTTTCGGCGTTCATGGGGAAGAAGCCGGTGGTGGCGCCATATTCGGGGGCCATGTTCGAGAGGACGGCGCGGTCGGAGAGCGAAAGGCTGGCGCAGCCGGGGCCGAAATATTCCACAAATTGGCCCACGACATTATGCTGGCGGAGCAGTTGGGTGATGGTCAGCGCGAGGTCGGTGGCGGTGACGCCGGGGCGCAGCGCGCCGCTCAAGCGCACGCCGGTCACCACCGGGGTGAGCAGGGCAATGGGTTGGCCGAGCATGGCGGCTTCGGCTTCGATGCCGCCCACGCCCCAGCCGAGCACGCCGAGGCCGTTGACCATCGGGGTGTGCGAATCGGTGCCGACGAGCGAATCGGGATAGGCCAGCCAGGTGCCATCGGCTTGTTCGGCCACGTGGATGCCATCGGCCAGGAACTCCAGATTCACCTGGTGGCAGATGCCGACGCCGGGGGGCACGATCCGCAGCTTTTTGAATGCCTGTTGGCCCCACTTCAAAAACTCGTAGCGCTCGCGGTTGCGGTTGAATTCGATGGCGATGTTTTGGTCGAGGGCATCGGGCATGGCCCAGCAATCAATTTGCACGGAGTGGTCCACGACCAAATCCACGGGCACGAGGGGTTCGATGATGCCGGGGTCGCCGCCATTGCGCACCACGGCGCTACGGAGGCAGGCGAGGTCCACCACGCAGGGCACGCCGGTCAGGTCTTGCAGCAGGACGCGCGCGGGGAGGTAGGGGATTTCCTCCGGCGTGGCCGTCTGGCCCGGCCGCCAGCGCGCGAGCGCCGCGACCTGCCCCCACTGGTACGCAGGGTGGCCCTGATTGCGCACGGCGGATTCCAGCAGGATGCGCACGATATAGGGCAGCTCAGCGAGGGAGGAGCCGCGCAGTTCAGTCAGCGCGTCCAAACTGTGATAGGCCACGGTCCGGCCGTGATGGGTGAACGTCTGCAAGGTGGCAATGGGTGAGGGCATCATGGGTTTCTCCGCAATATATCCCTTCATCATATCGCTGGTGGCGGCTGGGGGCAACTCCATTCGCCGCCGCAAAAAAAAACATAAAAAAAACGCCTTGCGGCGCGGTTGTCCGGGATTTGGTGGAGGGTAGGAGGTTCGAACTCCCGACCTCCTGAATGCCATTCAGGCGCTCTACCAACTGAGCTAACCCCCCAAATCCTCAGACAATGCACAGGCTTGTACCATGCGGCGGGAGTGGAGTCAACCCGTCCGGGAAAAAAACTTTCGGCAAAACTTTTGTGGCGAAGTGTTGACATCGGCGGGGGCTTTGCGTACGTTGTCGGCCTGTTTTGTGGAACCGGGGGGGATCGGCCCCCTCCAGAAACGAGGATTCAGATGGAAGCGTATGCAGTGATTGAGACCGGTGGCAAGCAGTACCGGGTCCAAAAAGATGATGTTTTGTCCGTGGAACTGCTGGCGGATGCCAAGGTCGGCGCGCAGATCGAGCTGGGCCGCGTGTTGGCGTTCAACGATGGCCGCGGGCTGAAGATTGGCACGCCGGAAGTGGACGGCGTGAAAGTGGCTGCGGAAGTGGTGGAAGAATACCGCGCGGCCAAGGTGGTGGCGTTCAAGAAGAAACGCCGCAAGGGCTATCACCGCAAGGTGGGGCACCGGCAAAGCCTGAACAAAGTAAAGATTGCATCCATCGCATAGGGAAGGAGGCCGGAAATGGCACATAAAAAGGGACAAGGCAGCAGCCGCAACGGGCGTGACAGCCACGGGCAGCGGCGCGGAATCAAGCGCTTTGGTGGCCAGACGGTCACCGCCGGCAGCGTGCTGGTGCGGCAGTGCGGCACCAAGAAGACTCCCGGCCTGAACGTGGGCATGGGCAAGGACTACACCCTGTTTGCGCAGGTGGATGGCGTGGTGTCATTCGACCGCGGCGGCAAGCGGGTCAACGTGCAAAAACTGGCCCAGGCCTGAAACACGTTGCGCGCCGAATGGACGTAAAGGGCGGCCCGTAAGGCGCCGCCCTTTTGCTTTGGGGCAATATGAAAACGCTGACATTTGTGGATCGTGTGCGCATTCAGGTTTTCGCCGGCAACGGCGGGAACGGGGTGGCGTTGTTTCGTCGGGAAAAGTTTATTCCGCACGGCGGGCCGGATGGCGGCGATGGCGGCGATGGCGGCAGCGTGTGGCTGCGGGCCTCGAAGGATGAAGCCTCGCTGCTGGACCTGCACTTCGCGCCGCTGGTCCGCGCGGAGCATGGCGAACATGGGCGGCGCAAACAGCAATATGGCCGCAATGGGGAGGATCGGGTCGTGCCGGTGCCGCTGGGCACCGCCGTGTGGGATGACGAAACCGGCGCGCTGCTCGGCGAAGTGTTGCAGGATGGCGATGTGCTCAAGGCGGCTCAGGGCGGCAAGGGCGGCTGGGGCAACATCCATTTCAAATCCAGCACGCATCAGGCGCCCACGGAATGCACGAACGGCACCCCCGGCGAAATTCGCACGCTGCGGCTGGTGATGAAGACCGTGGCGGAAGTCGGGTTGGTGGGCTATCCCAACGCCGGCAAGTCCACGCTGCTGACGCAGTTGAGCGCCGCGCGCCCCAAGGTGGCGGCCTATCCGTTCACCACGCGGCATCCGCAAGTGGGCATCCTGCGGTTCGATGCCACCCATGCCATCCGCGTGGCCGATGTGCCCGGCCTGATCAAGGGCGCGCATCAGGGGGTGGGACTCGGCCATGATTTTTTGCGACACATTGAGCGCACCGTATTTTTGTTGTTTGTGGTGGATATGGCCGGCGTGGATGGCCGCGACCCCACGGCGGACTTCCGCAGCCTGCGCGAAGAACTTCAGTTGTATAATCCGGAGATGGCCGCCCGGCCCTATCTGGTGTTGGCCAACAAAATGGATGAACCCGCCGCGCAAAAAAATCTGACCTCCTTCAAACGCCGGACCAGGGAAAAGCCGCTGCTGATGTCGGCCGGGTTGGGCGAGGGCGTGCCGGAGCTCAAAGCGCGGCTGTTCGCCCAGTTTTTTCCCGGCGAAACAATCCTGGATATCTAGCCCGCTGCTTTCCGCTTGCTTTCCCGCCGCCTTTCACGCAGGGTGGCGCGCCTATGGACACGAATCCCCCCCCTGCTGATTCCTTTAACGAGTTTGGCTATCGCAAAAAACGTCCCGCCCGTGCGGCTGACGACACCCAACCCGGGGCGCGCCCTTTCCGCAAACCCCATCACGCGAATCGTGAGGATGCGCCGCCTGCGGAAGAGGGCGAGCCACGGGATTTCCGCCGGCCGTATCGGCCGCCGTATCAAGATCAAGACCGGCCGCCGCGGTCGTATCCGCGCCGCGATGAGCGCGGTTCCGATCGCCGTTCGAGTTATGGTCCGCGCCGCGACGACCGCCCGCCACATTCCGGCGGCGGCTTCCGCAAGCCGTACCGGCCGCGTCGCGATGACGGCCAGCCGCCGCGCGATGACGCGGGGCAGGACTTCCGCCGTCCGCGCCGCGAGGATTACCGGCCAGGCGGGCAGGGGGGCTTTCGCAAACCCTATCGGCCCCGCACCGCGGGACCGGGCGCGGGGGAATCGCCAACGGACTATCGTCCGCGTCGGCCGGGCGGCGGCCAGTTTCGCAAACCGTACGGTGGGCCGCGCGCGGCCGGGCCGGGCGGTTATGGAAAACCGTATGGACCGCCGCGCGGCGAAGGCGCGGGCGGTTACCGCAAGCCATACGCGCGTGGCGAAGGAACGGGGGGTTACAAAAAACCGTATTCACCGCGTCCTGGTGGCTTCAAGAAATCCTATGGCCCACCGCGTGGCGAAGGCGAGGGCGGTTACCGCAAGCCGTATGGCGGGCCGCGCGGCGAAGGCGAGGGCGGTTACCGCAAGCCGTATGGCGGGCCGCGCGGTGAAGGTGCGGGCGGCGGTTTTCGCAAACCGTACACGCGCGGTGAGGGAACCGGTGGTTATCGCAAGCCCTACGGCCCGCCACGTGGCGAAGCAACCGGCGGCTACAAAAAGCCGTATGGTCCGCCACGCGGCGACCGGGCGGGCGGCGGTTTTCGCAAACCGTACACGCGCGGCGCGGGCGGTTCGCGGCCCCCGCACGCCGGCCCCCGCAAGCCGTATGGCGATGGCCCACGGCCCACTTGGCGCAAGCCCGATGCCGCAGATGACGCGCCGCCGCAGGCGTGAGCCGCGCGCAAGGACGGCATCCCGCCCATGAAACCGATTGACCGCACCGCGGGCGGCGTTTAGAGTAGCCCGGTTTTTGTCACTGAACTTGTAGGGAGAGAATGGCGATGGCGAAAAAAGAAGAACAGCAATCAATAAACGGCGTCTCGGCCAAGAGCGCCTTGATTTTTGAGATGGATAACATTGCCCTCGGCGCGCGCCGGATTCGCTATGAGGTCTTGGCCGGCATCCTCAAAGAGGAAAAAATCGAACTCACGCCGGTGGCCTTCTCCCGCTACTGCCTGCACCCGGCGCCGGCGGTCTATATGGCCTCTTTCCTGGAAAGCATGAAATACAAGTCGGCCACGCCCGAACAAGTGGTGGACCGCCTGACCAACGAGACGGTGTCGCACCTGATGCAAAAGTCCACCACCATCAATCCGGGATTGATCCAGTGGATTGAAGCCGCGCAGGCGCGCGGCGCGGCCATCGCGTGTATTTCCATGCTGCCGCAAGCTGCGGCGGAAGGCGTCGCCGCCCATCTGGGCTTTGACCGCTGGGGCATCAAGGTGTTTTCCGCCGCGCCCACGGACAAGGGGTTTCCGCATGCGCAAAACTGGCTGCAAATGGCCAAATCCATTGCCCGCCATCCCCGGCGCTGCCTCGCCATCGTCAGCAGCATGGCGGTGGCCAAGACCGCGCTGGCGGCCATGATGAATATTGTGGTGGTGCCCGATGAGTTCACGGAATACCAGGACTTCTGCGGCGCGAATCTGGTTTGCGACAACTTGCAGGATGTGAAGGCCCATGAGTACTTCGAACAAACCAGCTTCTAAACGCGCGGGCGCCCGCGCGGCCAAGCCGCGTGCCGCCAAAGCCAAGACTTCGCCCAAGGCCTCGCCGCGGGCGTTGGTGCGCGGCACGGACCAAATGGCGCGGCTGTTGAAAATCATGGCGCGCCTGCGGCGGCCCGGCGATGGCTGCCCGTGGGACCTTGAGCAGACCATCGAATCCATCAAGCCGAACCTGATTGAGGAAGCCTACGAGGCGCTTGATGCCATGGAAAGCGGCAACCGCACCGACTTGGCCGAGGAGTTGGGCGACCTGCTGTTGCAGATTATTTTCCAGGCGCAGATGGCCGCCGAGGAAGGGTCCTTCAATTTTGCCGATGTGGCGCAAGGCATCGCCGACAAGCTGGTGCGGCGGCATCCGCATATTTTCGGCAGCACCAAGGTGCGCGACTCCAAAGAGGTGCTGCGCAACTGGGATGCCATCAAGAAAACCGAAAAGACGGTGCGCAAGTCCGCGCTGGATGGCGTGCCCAAGCATGTGCCGCCGCTGCATCGCGCCTATCAACTGCAACGGCGCGCGGCGCGGGTCAACTTTGATTGGCCGCACATCGCGGATGTCTTCAAGAAGCTGGATGAAGAGGTTGGCGAGCTGAAGGCCGCCGTGCAACGCAAACGGCGCCCGGACATCATTGAAGAATTGGGCGACCTGATTTTTTCCGTGGTCAATGTGGCGCGTTTCATGAAAGTGGATCCGGCGTATGCGCTGGAACGCACCAATGCCAAGTTTGTCCGCCGCTTTGAAGTCGTGGAAAAAGAAATCACCGCTTCCGGCCGCAAGTTGAAGGATTGCACCCTTGCTGAGATGGATGCCATCTGGAACCGCGTACGCGCGGCCGACAAACGCTCTTAACGCGGGCTGGCTGGCGCTGGGGCTGGCCGGGCTGCTGGCCGTGGCCGCGCCGGCGGCGGAGCCGCCGCTGACCCGGCTGGCGATCTGGTGCGAGTTCATGCCCTATGCCGCCGTTGTGGACGAGCTGCCCGCGCTGGCCGCGCACCGCTGCGATCTCATTCTCCATGTGGAACGCGAGAGTTTTGCGGATCCCGATTTCGCGCCGCTATTGCGTGCCGCCGCACAGGCCGGGGTGGGGGTGGATGCGTGGCTGCTGCTGCCCTATCACGAACATCTCTACGTGGGGCAGGCGAGTCTGGCGGCCACCCGCGATCTGGCCCGGCAGGCCGCCGATTATTTTGCCCGCGAAGGCCTCGCGGTGCGGGCATTCGTCTTCGATTGCGAACCTTCGCCCCTGCTTGGACGCGAACTGTTTGCCGCCGTGCGGGCCAAGAGCCCGCGGTGGCGCGCGGTGGCGCGGTTTCGCCCTAACAGTATTTAACAGCAG
>CAZNGD010000051.1:0-10511 GCA_964572295.1 uncultured Verrucomicrobiota bacterium | reverse complement strand
GGGGGCGCCGCCGGTGAACGGCGCCACCGGCAGGTCCACCAAAACGCCGGGCTGCAAAATGAAGCGCGACGACAAAAACACGAACATCAGCGCCAGCGCCATCACGTTGAGCAGCGCGGTGACTTCGATGGGCCCCACGGCGCGCCGGAACCGCCCTTTGAAGCGGCGGCGCACGCTGCGAAATTGCAGTTGGATGGGTTGGTCGGGGATTCTCATGCCGGCGACGGCTCCCGGTTGCGTTTCCACTGGCGCATAAAGGTCAGCAAGGCCGAAGCCGAACGCTCCATGTCGAGCAGGATGGACTCCACGCGGGAGACCAGCAGGTTGTAACCCGCGTAGGCGAGAATCGCGATAATCAGGCTCAAGGCGGTGGCGGCCAGCGCGTACCAGAGCCCGCCCGTGAGGTCGGCCGATTGCACCAACGGCGCGGCCGCTCGGGCCGCCAGCAGCATTTGCATCATGCCCAGCACGGTGCCCAGCAGCCCGATCAGCGGGGTAATGCGCGCCAGCGTGGCCAGCCACCCCAGGCCGCGTTCCATGCGCGGAATTTCCTCCAAACCGGCATCCTCGATGGCGCGGCCAATGTTGTCCAGGGTGTCGTCATGATTCAGCACCGCCGCCAACGCGAGGCGGGCCACCGGCCCCGGTGCTTCTTCGCAAAGCGCGGCCGCCTCCACGATGTTATCGCGGTTGAGGACGTTATATATCCCTTTAAGGAAGTCATCCGCCGGGATTTGCGCGCGGTGCAGATTGAACAGGCGCTCAAAGAACACCAGCAGGGCAAAAACGCCGCACGCCAGCAGCAACCCGATCACCAAACTCCCGTTCACCAGTACATTCCACATGGTATGCTTCTCCGTCCGTTACTCCCAATGGGCAGTGGTGGGCCAGTCTATGCCGCCCCCCCCTGCCCGCTCAATCACAAAATCGGCCGCGCCAGCACGATGCCGCACCATTCGCCATCGCCATCGCGCCGGATTTCCCGCGCGCCGAGGTGGAGAAAGGCCTCCGCCACGGAATCGCCCTCACTCTCGCGGATGCCCGTCAGGAGTAGCCGCCGGGCGGTGGCACGCCAGAGTTGTTCCGCCGCAGTCAGCAAAATGGGGGTCAAAATGTTGGCGCACACCAGGTCCGCCGGCTTCGGGAACCAGCCCGGCCGGAGGACATCGGCCTGCCGAAACCGGATGCGGCCTTTGGGCAAGCGATTCAGGACGGCGTTTTCCCGGCTTTGGGTCACGCAAACCGGGTCCAAGTCAAAGCCCGCGACGTGGGGCACGCCCAATTTGGCGGCGGCAATGGCCAAAATCCCGCTGCCGGTACCGGCATCGAGCATGGAGCGCGGTTTGATTTCGCGGCAGGCCCGTTCCACCTCTTCCAGGCAAAAACGGGTGGTAAAATGGTCGCCGGTGCCGAAACTCAACCCCGGCTCGATGCGGATATTGATCCGTTTGCGATCGGGCGCCTTCTCCCAAACCGGCACGGTTCGCAGCCGTTGGCCGATGTCCTGAATCTTGAAATGATGCCGCCAAAAGGTGGTCCAATCCTTTTCGTGGCAGGGCATGGCTTGGGCGGAGGCCTGGGCGAATGGGGCCGGTATTTTCCGCCGGTGGGCCCGCGCTTGGGCGGGGGTGTCAAAAAATATTTTGACCACGGTTTGGGAGCCGCCGGGCTTTTCAAACGTCACGGGTTCAGTCCCCCACGCCACCCGAACCCAAGCGCAAAACGATTCTGCATCTTCATTGGGCAGAACAAGTTCCAACTGGCCGATGGTTTTCATTTGCCGTCCAGTATGCCGTGTGGGCCGGGCGGTGACAAGCCTACATCCGAGCCCTGAACCCAGCCCGGCCAAGGGGGGGGGGCATGAGCAGCAGACTTGCGCTGCCGCCGGTTTTGTGTAACGTTCTACCCGATCGTTATGAAATCGTTGAAGTCCAACCGGCTGTGGGTCGTGTGGGTTGCCATCTTGGCGTTCCCTTTGGGGGGAACGGCATTCCGGCCAGCCCAAGTCCCCCGTTTGCTGACGGCGATTCCGTCCGAAGCGGCCCATGAGCCGTCCGACGCGACGGTGGCGGCGGCCATGGACGCGGCCGAAGTGGCAGCGGCCGATGGCTTGGCCCTGCGTAACGCCCATTTGCTGGTGGATGCCATTATTCAAATTGAATCCAATGGCAATCCGCAGATGGTGGGGCGGCATGGCGAACGGGGTTTGATGCAAATCCGCGCGGGCACCTGGCGGGATATGACCATCCGCCTGTTTGGCCACCCGCTCCCCTTTGACCGCGCCTTTGAACCCGAGTTGAACCGGCGCGTGGGGACGGCCTATCTGGCCTATTTGCAGGAAATCCTCCTGCCCCGGCAAGCGGCGTGGAAGTCGGACGAGCGCTCGCTGCTGTTGGCGGCCTATAACGCGGGCCCCGGCACGCTGCGGCAAACCCATTTCAATTTGGCCCGGATGCCCAGCCAAACCCGCGACTATGTGGCGCGGGCCAGCGCGCTGCACGATGTCTATACATCGGATGTCGCCCAGGCCGCGCAGCACGCAGTCGCCGCCGCGCTGTAGATTTGGCGCCGCCGCGCGCTGCGATTCCGCGCTGCGGAATCGGGCGGGGTTGTCCCACGCGCCCACCGCCACCTGCCCCCCCCTCCCCCGGCCGTCGAGCGAGCACCGCGCGCGCCCCCATTTTCTGCTATTGCCCGCCACGCCGTTGTTGGCATAGAATCCAGCCCGAATTAATGAAGTGGCGAACAAAGGGACCGCAGCAAAACGGAAGGATATATCCCCATGGAACAGATTAAATTGGGCCTGCCCAAAGGCAGTTTGCAGGAAAGTACGTTTGCTTTGATGAAAAAAGCTGGCTGGACATTCAAAGTCGGCGCGCGGTCCTATATGCCGTCGGTCAACGATCCCGCGATTAGCGCGCGGTTGATTCGGCCGCAGGAAATCCCGCGGTATGTCGAGCTGGGGCTGCTGGATGCCGGGCTGACGGGCTATGACTGGATTTATGAAAACGGCGCGGATGTCGTGGAAGTGGCGGAGCTGTGCTACTCCAAAGCCACGAGCAATCCGGTGCGCTGGGTGGTGGCGGTGCCGAATGACTCCCCCGTCCAATCGGTCAAGGACCTGCAAGGCAAGCGCATCGCCACGGAAGCGGTGGGGCTGACCCGCCGCTATCTCGCCGAGCACGGCGTGACGGCGGACATCGAATTTTCCTGGGGCGCCACCGAAGTGAAGGCGCCGGAATTGGTGGATGCCATCGTGGAGCTGACCGAGACCGGTTCCTCGCTGCGCGCCAACCAACTGCGGATTGTGGATACGGTGCTCACGTCCACCACACGGCTCATTGCCAACAAGGATACCTGGGCCGATCCCGACAAGCGCGCCAAAATCGAGCAGATGGCCATGCTGTTGAGCGGCGCGCTCCACGCCGAAAACAAGGTGCTGCTCAAGATGAACGCCAAGAAGGGCGATGTTCCGACCGTGTGCGGGGTGCTGCCGGCGCTGCACGCGCCAACGGTCAATTCGCTGGGCGACCCGAGCTGGGTGGCGATTGAAACCGTTGTGGATCAGGCCACCGTGCGCGAAATTATTCCCCGGCTGAAAATGGCCGGCGCGTCCGGGATTATTGAACTTGCTTTGAACAAAGTCGTGCCGTAAATACAACCGGCAATCTAACAAGGAGTTAATCATGGGTTCGGTCAAAAAGAAACGCCGCCTCAAGATGGCCAAGCACAAACGCCGCAAACGGCTGCGTGCGGACCGCCACAAGAAGAAGTAGCGCGGGAGGCCACATGCGGGCGGCCATCCTATTGGGCATTTGCCGCAGTCGCCTCGCACTCGGGTGTCTCGCCATTGGCTTGGCGGCCGGCTGTCGGGCGCCGCAAGGCCCTCCTCCCGAACCGGGGGGAGGGCTTATTGCGTATCGTGATTCGCTGACCCCGCAGCAGGATCGCACCGCGCAGTTGCACGCGCTTTTTGCGCTCACCATTCATCACGAATTGGCTGGCGCCTTCGATCTGGCGGAGGCCACCTGCCGCCAGGGCATTGCGCTCTCGCCCACCAATGAAGCCTTCGTGGTGCGCTTGGGCGCCCTGCTCGTGGCGCAACATAAAACCGAGGAGGCCTTGACGAGCGTGGAAGAGTTTGTGGCGCGCAATCCCGACGCAGCCGCCGCCCTGCTCTGGTTGGCGCGGGTCTATCATTCCACCGGCGAAGCCGCGCGTTGCCTCGAACTGCTGCAACGACTGACGCGCCAACGGCCCGACCTCCCGCAAAGCTGGGTCTATTTGGCCGGGGTCACGGCCGATGGCGGCAACACCAACGCGGCGGAAAACATCCTGCGCGACGGCGCCACCAAGGCCCAGCCCCCCACCCTCCTGCTGCGGGAACTCCTGCGCATGGAACTGGGCCGCTATCTGAACGCATCGGACGTGGATACACGAAAAGCCGCCGGCGGGCAGACCATCGAACGGCTGCGGCAGATCATCGCGCGTGAGCCGAGCAATTATGAGTTGCAGGGGATTCTCGGCCGGCTCCTGATTGAGACCGCCGACTATCCCGCCGCCTGCGAAGTCTACGAAAAACTCATCCGCCGTGAACCGACCGTGGCCGAACATTGGGAAAAACTGGCCCAATCCTATTTGCTGAGCGGCGAGAGAGAACGCGCCCTCGCCACACTGGAACAAGTGGCCAACCAGCTTGATCTCCCCCCCAGCGATCGTTTTTCCATCGGCGACCTGTACCGGGAGGCCAAGGATTTCACCAATGCGGCCGCCCATTACAAGCTGGCGGCGGAAGCCTCGCCGGAAGACACCCATATGTGGGTCACGTGGGCGGCCATGTATGGCGAGTCCGAACCGGAAAAAGCCCTTGAAATCCTCCGCCGCGCGCTGGCGCATAATCCCAAGAGCATTCAGGTCATGGAAATCATGGCGCTGCTCTACCAGCATACTGAAAACTTTGCGGCCGCCGCCGAATGGCAACAAACCGCGTACGATCTCATCCGGAGCGGCGCGGCATCCGAACAGCCCAGCCAGTTTTTCCATTACAACTTTGCGCTGGTCTGCACCCATCTGCGCCGCACTGCGGATGCCGCGCATTGGCTGCAACTGGCCATCGAGCAGGATCCGCATTGCCTGGCGGTCTATGTGCAACATGGGTTCAGCGGCACGCCCACCCATCGGCGGCGCGTCGTCCAGGTGTTGCGCGCCTTGACCCAATTGCCGACGGCCTCCCCGGCCGCCGTCCACTGGCACCTCGGCAATATGTATGCGTTCCTTGAACGCCCGAAGGCGGCCCTGGCCGAATACAACAAAGTCATCGCCATCGCCGAGCGCGACCCGCTCCAAAGCGAAGTCCTCAATGCGGGGTTTTATTTCTGGTATGGCGTGGCGCTGGACGAGACGGGGCAGACCGAGCGCGCCATTGCCATGTTTGAACGGTGCCTGCAAAAGGATCCCACACTCGCCAACGCGCACAACTATCTGGCCTATACCTGGGCCGTGCGCGGCGAACGCTTGGCGGATGCCTTGCGCCATATCCAAATCGCACTGGTCATGGAGCCGGAAAACGCCGCTTTTCTCGACACCTTGGGTTGGGTCTATTTCCAGCAGGGCCAATATGCCGACGCGCTCAAGATGCTGGAGAAGGCCGATCAGTTGCGCCCCAACGATCCTGAAATCGAAGACCACCTCGCCCAAACACGCGAAAAGTTGGCGGCTCCCGCCAACGAATGATCCTTCGCCCCGTGCGCGCGCCTCGCAAAGCGTTTGTTCTGGCGGCCGGATTCGGCACTCGCTTGCGGCCGCTGACCCTCACCACGCCCAAGCCGATGCTGCCGATCTGGGATCGCCCCATCCTGGCGCGAACTCTCGCGATGCTGGCCGAATGGGGTGTCGAGCAGGTGCTCATCAATTTGCATCATGCGCCCGGCCCCATCCTGAACCATCTCGCCAGCCAGCCATTTCCGCAACTACGGCTGACCACCGTTTTTGAACCGGTCATTCTGGGTACCGGCGGTGCCCTGCGCAATGCGAGCTGGTTTTTGGATGAACCGTGCTGGCTGCTCAATGCCGACATCGTCGCGCATCTCTCGCCCCGCCCGCTGCTGCGCGTGTGGCACAAGGAACGCCCGCTGGCTGCCTGCTGGCTCACGGATACTGCGGGCCCCAAAACGGTGCGTTGTGCGGATGGCTGGATTCAGGATTTTCATCGCCCCAAGGATGGCCAAGCCACCTTCTGTGGGCTGCAATTGCTGGATCCGCGCATCTTGCCTTTCATCGCGCCAACCGGCTTCGACACAATCATTGCCGCCTACCAACGCGCACAACGGCAGGGCCAGCGTATTGCGGGCGTGTGCGTGCCGGGCTCCTTCTGGGCGGACCTCGGCACCCCCGCGCAGTATGTCCAAGCGCACCGGGATACCGCCGAGCTATTCGGCCGCGCGGGCGAGTCGTTCACGTTGCCGGCGGCCGTCACGTTCTCCCCCCGCGAGCAAAACATTCTGCGGCTGACCGCTCATCATCCGGTGACCGTCATGCCGCCGCGCGGCTCCAACCGCGAGTTTTTCAAGATCGCGGACTGGCCGGGGGCCCCCGGTCCTGCATTGGTGATCCGCTGGTCGCCGGAGCGCCCGGAAAATAAACTGTATGCGGGCCACACCATTTTTTTGCGGCACCTGGGCATCCCCGTGCCGCGACTGCTGATGAACGCGCCGCGCGCGCGCCTGCTGGCCATGGAGTTCGTTGGTTCCGACACTCTCGAATCCCAGTTGCCCCAGCTATCCGCCACGCAAACGCGCAGCCGGTATCGGCGCGTGTTGGCCATTGCCTTGCGCCTGCACACGCACGGCCTGGCCGCGGCGCGACGCGCGCGCCGCCCGCTCATGCCCGGCTTCGATGACCGGCTCTACGCCTGGGAGCACGGCTACTTCATTCAGCACGTCCTGCGCGGCCTGCTGCGCGCCTCGCCCGCCCGCTGCGCGGCCATCGCCGACGAGCTGCGCACGGTCGCCCAACAGTTGGCCGCCTCGCCGCAAGCGTTGATCCACCGCGATTGGCAATCCAGCAACATTCTCTGGCGCGCCGGCCAGCCGGTGCTGATTGATTATCAAGGAATGCGCTGCGGCCCCGCCGCCTACGATCTGGCCAGTTTGCTTGGCGACCCCTACGCCAACCTGCCCGCCGCCTGGCAACAGCAACTGCTGGCCTTTTATGTCCGGCGGCATCCGCAAGGCCGCGCGATTCAGGCGGTGTTTCCCGCCGCCGTGGTGCAACGTCTGTGCCAGGCGTTGGGCGCATTTGTGGCGCTGGCGGACAAGCCGGGCATGGCGCATTTCCACCGGTATATTCCACCCGCCACGACGCAATTGCGGCGCGCGCTGCAAACGCTCGATTTGCCGGCGCTGACTGCCGCCAGCGCCGCGCTGGCGGCTTACGCCCCCTGATGCCGCGCCTCGCGCAGGCGGCGGCGCAACGTGGTGTTGCGCCGACCGGCCTCCGCGTTGCGCACCGCCAGATTCACGGCCTTGGTGGTCCCCACCAGCACCACCAACTGCTTGCCGCGCGTGATGCCGGTGTAGAGTAAATTGCGCTGCAACATCACGTAATGCTGCGTGTGCAAGGGCAGCACCACGCACGGATATTCGCTGCCCTGGCTCTTGTGTACGGTCACGGCGTAGGCGGGCGTCAACTCATCCAGCTCCTGGAAGTCGTAGGCCACCTGCCGGTCGTCGTAACGCACCAGCACCTCCTGCTCGGCCACGTCCACCTTCACGATGGTGCCGACATCGCCATTGAAAACTTCCTTGTCGTAATTGTTTTCCGTTTGCATGACCCGATCCCGCTCCCGGTAATGCCACCCGTAGCGCTCCACTTCGCGGCCCTGCGGATTGAGTGCGGCCTGCATCGCCATGTTCAGGTTGCGCGCGCCCAGCTCGCCCTTTTGCATGGGCGTCAGGATTTGCACATCGCGCCGCGCCTGCAAACGGAAGCGGCGCGGAATGGCCTCGCTGACCAGTTTGCGAATCAACTCCACCCCGTGCGCCGGGGTCTCCGCGCTGACAAAATAAAAATCGCTTTGCCCGGCCAAGCCCTCGTCGCGGCCCGGCAACTCCGGCAGTTGGCCGGCATTGACGCGATGCGCGTTGCGCACGATCTGGCTGCCGTCGCTTTGCCGGAATATTTCCGTCAGCCGAAACACCGGGATGGTTTTGGACTCGATGATGTCGCGCAGCACACAGCCCGGACCGACCGACGGCAACTGGTCCACGTCGCCCACCAGAATCAGCAATCCCCGCCGGGGCATGGCGCGGAACAAATGCACCGCCAGTTGAATATCAATCATGCTGGTTTCATCCACAATCAGCACATCGGTCTCCAGCGGCGAACTGGCGTTATAGCGAAAGCGCCCCGTGCCGGGTTCGTACGCCAGCAGCCGGTGAATGGTCTTGGCTTCCATCCCGGAAAGCTCCGTCATTCGTTTGGCGGCGCGACCGGTCGGCGCGCAAAGCAGCAAGCGCAGTTTCTTGGCCGCCAACACCTTGACCAACGATTGGACCAACGTGGTTTTCCCCACGCCCGGCCCGCCGGTAATCACCAGCGCCTTGTTTTGGAACGCGCCCTCGAAGGCGGCAATTTGGCCGGGCGACAATTCCATGCCCAGTTGCTTTTGCACCCACTCCACCGCCGCCGGCAAATTGATCTGCGGACAGGGGTGCGCCCCCTGGGTGATGTCCGCCAGACGCGCGGCCACCTCGCGCTCCGCCAAATCAAGCGCCGCCAGATAGACCCAGGTTTCGTTATCCTCACCCGGCCCCACCGTCAGCGTGCCGTTTTCCAGTTCAATGCGCAGCGCGTCTTCCATCGTGCCCAGCGGGATTCCCAGCAGATCCGCGGCGCGGGTGAGCAAGGCATCGCGCGGATAGGCGCAATGGCCCTGATTCGACAACTCCAGCAGCACATACGTCAGGCCCGCCCGCGCACGCAGCACGGAGCCCCGATCAATCCCCAGCCGCTCCGCGATTTGGTCCGCAATCTTGAAGCCGATGCCGTGGATGTCGCGCGCCAAACAATACGGATCGAGGCGCACCTTGTTGATGGCCTCGTCACCATAAACCTTGTAAATCCGAAACGCCCGGCCCGTGCTTACGCCATGCGCAAACAAAAAGGACATGATTTCGCGGATCGTTTTTTGCGCCTTCCATGACTCCTTGATTTGCTGCCGCCGCAAGGGGCCGATGCCATCCACCCGCTCCAGCTCGGCGGACCGATTTTCAATCACATCCAGCACCCCCATGCCGAACGCTTCCACCAGTTTTTTGGCATAGACCGGCCCAATGCCCTTGATCAGACCCGACCCCAAAAACTTTTCGATGCCCGACAGCGAATTGGGCACCACCGCTTCCAGATGAGCCGCCTGAAACTGCCGCCCGTGCTTGCGGTCAATGTGCCATTTGCCTTGCGCCTTGATCCATTCGCCAACGTGGATTTGCGGAATCTTGCCCACCACCGCCACCACTTCGCGGAAGCCGCGCGCCTTCACCTTCAAAACGCAAAAGCCGGATTCTTCGCTGTGGAACGTGATCAGCTCCACCAGCCCTTCCAACGCCTCTTCGGGGGCGGTTTTCAACCTGTCCGGCACACTCATTCCGCTATTTCATCCTGTTTTGACCAACGCGCTTCAAAGCGCCCCGTGAGCGCATCGCCAGCCGCTTGCAACAAAGCCCAATTTACGCCGAAAAAGGCGCCCATAAGCCCCAAAATCCGGTTATTGAACCGTTTGGCCCCCCAATAGGCTCCGGCGCTGACCCCAAAACACCCCACGGCAACGCCCAAAAGCCATGCAGCCCCCGCAAACCCCTCCCAAACGAGTCCGCCCAGCGAAAACAGGGCCCAAATCACCAAAAAAGGCGTCAAAAGTCGCAAAAACTTGTGCGAAATCCACTGCCACCAGATCGGATTGGTCCACGGACAGTACATTTGGGGCAGCAACCGCATAATTTGCCATATTCCGGCCAATGTGCGCCTTTTTCGCAGGTTTTCTTGCGTAAAACCGGTGGTTGGGCGATCAAAAACCCGCGCATTGGGCTCAAAAAGGCAGCGATACCCCCGCAAAACGGCCTTCATCGGGATTAGCACGTCATCCACCAAGGTGCTGACCGGAATGGGGGCCAGCAACTCGCGACGAATGGCATATAGCGCGCCAGTGGCGCCGGGAACCGCCCAAAAACGGCTTTCACAGAGCCGAATCTGCTTTTCATAGCTCCAATACGAGTCCGCCCCCTTCGGCGCGCCGCCTTCGGCGGTTTCGTACACCAAAGCGCCGGACACAACACCCACTTGCGGATCGGCAAACGGTTCCAGCAACGTCGGCAACGCGCCGGCTGGAATCCGCTGCCGCGCATCCATCATCACCACCACCGGCTGCGTCGCCCGCACCATCAACTCATTCAACACCGCCGCCTTGCCGAGATCGGAAGAGCGTCGTGTAGGGAAAGAGTGTACGTCCTGGTGTA
>CAZNGD010000050.1:0-10633 GCA_964572295.1 uncultured Verrucomicrobiota bacterium | reverse complement strand
AGCCGGCGGGGCGGGCGGCGGTTCGGCGGGGGGGACGGGGGCGCGGGCGTAGCGGCGGCCGGAGCCCATCAGCACGGCCAGCGGCGCGAGCGCCGGAATGTGGGCCAGCGTGATCTGGAGGGCGGCGGCAATCGGCACGGCCAGCAGTGCGCCGGTGATGCCCCACAGCCAACCCCAAAACAGCAGGAAGAGCAAAATCACCACGGGCGAGAGATTGAGCCGCTCGCCATAGAGTTTGGGCGCGAGCAGGTTGCCCAACGCCTGCTGCACCACAAATAGCGCGATGGCGGTCATGATGGCCGGCCAGAGGGCGGGGGCGAACTGCACCAGCGCAATGAGCACGGGTGGGATGCTGGCGACAATCGAGCCGATATTGGGGATGAAGTTCAGCACAAACGCGAGCAATCCCCAGGTGAAGGAAAACTCCACCCCCAGCGCCGCCAGCGCGCCCCACACGCAAAGGCCGGTGAGCAGGGAAATGACAAAGAGCGTGCCGAGATAGGTGCCGATCTGGCGCGAGATGGTGTTGGTCAGCGCGATGAGGTCATCGGCGCGATCGGGGAGCGCGGCGCGCAGCTTGTCGTTGGCGAATGGCTTGGCCAAGAGCATGAACACCAGAAAGATCAGGACCAGAATCGCGTTGGCAATGAAGGTCAAAAAGAATTTGGATGTGCGTAGCACAATGGGGCCCAGTTGCGCGGTCCAATCGGCATCTTTGAGGACGGTGGCGGGCAGGTCGAGCAGTTTGCCGTAGGTGTTGGTGAGCGCGGCGAGTTGTTTTTGGTATTCGGGGAACACGCGCGCGAACTCCAGCAGGCGCGCCTGAATCACGAGGCCCGCGCCCCATGCCGCCAGCAGCAGCAGGACCACCACGCTGGCCACCGCGAGCACCGAAGGGAAGCGCAGGCGGCGCACAAGAAAGGTCACCACCGGCGCGAGGAGATAGCTCAGCAGCCAGGCAATCAGCAGCGGCACCACGACGGATTGGGCCAGCTTGAGGACCGTGCCGACGGCGATCAATGCGAGGATGCCGAGGGAAATCGTTGCGGCGCTCAGGTTCCGGGGGCGCAGGAGGGGCGTGGGTGCATTCATGGCGGTTTCCTAGGGGGCGAGGGTGGCGGCGTGGCCGGCGGCCGATGCCAATGACCAATACCAAGCGACACAGGCCGGGCCGCAAAACATCCAAACGGTGGCACCCAGCGCCAAATGCGGGCCATAGGGGATTTTGCTTTGCAGGTCTTTGCGGCCCACGGCCATCAGGCTCAGGCCGAGGAGCGTGCCGGTCAGCGACGAAACAAAAATGGTGAAGAGCACGGCCGGCCAGCCGAGGCACGCGCCGACGGCGCCGAGCAACTTGACATCGCCGAAGCCCATGGCGTCGCGGCGCAACACGAGGCGGCCGATGGCGGCCACCAGCCACAGGATGCCGTAACCCACGACCAGGCCGAGCAGCGATTCGCGCAGCGCGGCGAGTCGGTCGGCTTGGCCCTGCAACGCGGGGAAGGCGGCCGACAACACCAAACCGGCGGCCATGCCGCCGAGCGTGATGCGATCCGGCAAAATCAGGTGATCCACATCCACCACGGCGCCCAGCAGCAGCGCGCCGGTGTACAGGCAATAGATCGGCGTTTGGATGGTCCAGCCGTGAACCAGCCACAAGCCGGTGAACAGCGCGCCCGTCAGCAGCTCCACCACGAAATAGCGAAACGAAATCGGCGCGCGGCAATGTCGGCACCGGCCCGCCAGCACCAGCCACGACAGCAGCGGAATGTTGTCCCACGGCGCGATGGGATGACGGCAGGCGGGGCAGCGCGAGCCGGGCCATGCCAGAGATTCCTCGCGCGGAATGCGCCAAATGCAGACGTTGAGGAAACTACCCAGACACAGCCCGGTCAGAAAGATGAAGAGCGTCGCCACGGCTGCGCCGACTGGGGTCAGGGGCATCATGGGCCGCGCGCTTTCAAGGCGTGGAGCAGCGCGCGGCGCATGACGGCCACCGGCGGGCGGCGGCCAGTCCACTGCTGGAAGGCGCGCGCGCCTTGGTGCAGCAACATTCCCAGGCCGTTGGCGGTTCGCGCGCCCGCGGCGTGGGCGGTGGCCAGCAGCGGGGTGACGGCCGGATTGTAAATCAGATCAAACACCATCTGGCCGGGGTGGAAGGATTCGGGGGGCAGCAGCGAAGGGTCACCGGGGTGCATTCCGACGGGGGTGGCCTGAATAATCAATGTGCAGTCCACGGCCAGGCGGCGCGCGCGTTGCAATGAAACGCATGCCACCGGCACGGTCGGCGCGGCGCGCCGAATGGCTTGGCGCAAACGGCGGCGCGCGGCGAGTTGGGTATCGGCCAAATAAATGGCCGCCGCGCCGCGCAACGCGCAGATCAGGGCCAGGGCGCGGCCTGCGCCGCCACAACCGAGCAGCAGGATGGTTTGGTTGCGCGGAGTGGCGCGGAAGGATTCTCGCAGCGCATCGAGAAAGCCGGGGGCATCGGTGTTGTCGCCCCGCAACACGCCATGGCGCTGAAAGACGATGGTGTTGACCGCGCGCAGCAGGCGGGCGGTGGGGGTCAGGCGGCCGTGCGCCGCCAAAAATTGGTAGGCGGCTTCCTTGTGGGGAATGGTGATGTTCAGGCCGCCGTACTGCCGGGTTTGCAACTCGCGTAGCACGCGTGGCAGGTCTTCGGGCCGGACATCGCGCAGCGAATACTGCGCCGACAGACGCCGGGCCTTGAATGCCGCGTTGTGCATGGCGGGCGAAAGGGAATGGCCAACCGGGTGGCCCAGGAGCGCGTAAGGAACAACACGAGCGGTTTTCATGGTTGGCAAAGTGTGGCGTATTTGTGCGGGCAGGGAAAGTGAAAATCAGTTCAGTCCATCGGCAGCAAAATCACGACAAACTCGCCCTTGCGCGAATGGGTGGCGTAGTGGGCCAGCAACGCGGCGGGGGTGCCGGTCACGGTTTCCTCATGTTTTTTGGTCAGTTCGCGGGCCACAAACAAGCGGCGTTCGGGGCCGAGTTCTTCGGCCACTTCCGTGAACAATTTCAGAATGCGGTGGGTGGATTCATAAAACACCACGGGGGTGCGGCTGGTTGCCAGTTGTTGCAAGCGGCGCCGGCGGGCGGCGGTCTTGTGGTCCAAAAATCCGACGAACACAAAGCCGTGTGGTTGCAGATCGCCGCACAATGCCATGGCGGCGGAGATGGCGCTGGGGCCGGGAATAACGGTGGCGTACAGCCCCGCCGCGCGCACGGCGGCGGCGGCGCGCGCGCCGGGATCCGAGATGCCGGGCATTCCGGCATCGGTGATCAGCGCGAGGGATTCGCCCGCGCGGATGCGGCGCAGGATGTCGTCGGCGCGCGCGCGCTCATTGAACTTGTGGTAGGACACCAGCGGCGTGGTGATGCCGTAGCGGTCGAGCAGGTGGCGGCTATGGCGCGTATCCTCGGCCAGAATGCGCGTGGCGCCGCGCAGAATGCGCAACGCGCGCAGGGTGATGTCCTCCAGATTGCCAATCGGCGTGCCGACAAGGTAGAGCCCCGGCGGCAGCGGTTCAGACGAAGCCGCCCCCGGTTCGCCGGTCGGCGCGGGGGCGGATTCAGCAGCCACGTTGGCGGGGGCGCTATTCGTTGTCCTTCTCCACCAGACGAATGGTGCGCGGCTTGGCGGCGTTGCGCAGCAACTGGTCGGATTCGGCCAAATGCCGCTTGAGTTCCAGCAGCGTGGACTTGAATTCGTCCGTGACCGTCACGCCCTTGAGGGTGCCATCCACGGCTTGCTGCAGCTTGAGCACCTGGTCCACCGAAGCGGCGACATCCGTCACGCGGCCCAACTGTTCGGCCACCTTGTCGTGCGCCTGCGCGAGTTTCGCGCCGGTTTCCTGCTGTGTGGCGCTGAGCCTGGCGGCCACGTCGCTGTGCGTTTTGGCGATCTGTGCCGCGGCGGCCTCCTGCGCCTGGGCCGCTTGCGCGGCGGCCTCTTGCTGGGCCTTGGTAATCTGCGCGGCGGCCTCCTGCTGCGCCTTGGCGATCTGCGCGGCGGCGGCTTCCTGCGCCTTGGCCAACTGCGTGGCGGCCTGCTGTTGGGCCTGCGTCAATTGCTCGGCAAACTGGGCTTGCGCGGCGGCGAGGTTGGTCATGGAATCGGCGACCGCCTTGGCGGCGTTTTGGGTGAAGTCGGCGGCGGCGGCGGCGGGGGTATCGTTGCCAATGCGCGCCAGCAGATTGGATTCAATATAGCCGGCGGAATGCGCGGCCAACTGAAAGCGGGCCAACCCCACCAACGCCACCAACACCATCAGGCCGGTGCCCAGCGTGAGCAGGGGGCCGGGCGCTTGAAAACCGGCGGTGGCAAACAACAGCGCGAGCACCGCCAGCGCTTCCGCCGCCAGCAGGCCCAGAATGCGGAACGTTTGATTGGTGGCCATCATGGTCACCTGCGGGCCGGATGCGCCCGATGCCCATGCGGTCAGCAAGCGGCGGCAATGCCGCGACAGGAGCGAGCCGCCGGTCAACGCCTGACTGCGCTCGCGCGCGACGGCGCGGTCCGCCAAATCCAAATCGTCCGGCAGCGGGTTTTTGGCGAGCGCCAGCCATTGCAAGGCCCAATCAATGGCCGCTAAAATCACATAAGCCAGCGCAATGCCGGTGGCGGCCAGCGCCGCCAGTTCTGATTGGCTCCAGCCGTCTTCAGACTTAAACGGAAATCCGAGCGCCACGCCCAGAATAATGCCCAGTCCAATGATTCGGCAAATACCGGTGAACATGCCGTATTTGTTACTCTTCGACATCCGCTGCTCCATGTCATCCGCCTTTCGCTGAATTGACTAACAAGGCAGTATGCGGAAAAGACGGTGGATTGTCAAAGGCGGATACGCTTTAATCGGCGGATGAAATGGTGGCAGAGTCTGGCGCTGGCGGTGGCCTGGATCGGGCTGGCGGGGTGTCGTGAAGCGTGGCGGGAGATTCCGCCGCCGGAAGCGCCGGGGGCCAGCGGGATGGAGATTGGCGCCCACGAAGTGACGGTGGCGGAGTTCGTCCGCTTTTTGAATGCGGCGCCGCCTGCCGACTTCCCGGAAACCGCGCAAATCCGCCGGCTGGCCGCCGGACGCCATGCCGCGCGGCCGGGGCTGGCCCGGCAGGCCGTGGCCGAAATCACCGCCGCCGAAGCCGAGGCGTATTGCGTTTGGTTGGCGCGCGCGAGTGGCCGCCCCGCCCGCCTGCCCAGCGAGGCCGAATGGGAATGGGCCGCACGGGGCGGGGTGCGCGGCGCGCCGTATCCGTGGGGGTGGGGTGGGGACCCCCGCCGTCTGGCGCAGTTTGCGGCCACCGCGCCCGCGCGCCGGGGCGGACTCTTCCCCGCCAATGGATTCGGGTTGTATGACATGGCCGGTAACTTGTATGAATGGTGCGCGTTGGATACCGCCGCCCCCGCCACCCAACGAATGGCGCGCGGCGGCAGTTGGGCGGAACAAGACCCCGCGCGTTTGGCGAATGCCCACCGCCAACCGTTTGCCGCCGATTACCGGGGGCGCGATGTTGGTTTTCGTGTTCTGCGTGATCGGTTGACGACCCCATGAAATACAAATGGTCACACATCCTGGAATATGCCGCAGTCCGCGCCGTTTCCGCAGTGCTGGTTCTGCTGCCGCACCGCGTCACGCTGGCGCTGGCGTGGGGACCGGCGCGGCTGGCCTGGGCGCTGCAACGGCAGCGCCGCGCGCAGATCAGGCGCCGGCTGCGCCAGGCGCTCGGCCCGGAAAAAACCGACGCCGAATTGCGGCGCATCGCGTGGTTGGCCTTCCGTAACCTGACGTTCACCGCCGTGGAGAGCATTCGTTTTCCCGGCATTAGCCGCGCCTGGGTGAACCGTCACATGGAGCTGGCCGACATGGATGAAGTGCGCACGATGCTGGCCGCGGGGCAGGGCTTCATTGCCGCCGTGCCGCACATGGGCAACTGGGAATTGGCCGGCATTGCGCTTCAAGCGCAGCAGGTGAGCCTGCTCACACTGGTGCGCCGCCAGAAAAATCCGCTGATGGATGCCTGGCTCAACCGCCTGCGCCGGAGCACCGGGGTTGAAGCCATTTACACGCGCAGCCGCGCCATGGCCGACATCCCCCACAAACTGCGCGCCGAGCAAAAGGTGCTGGCCATCCTGCCGGATGTGCGCGCCAAAGCCGAGGGGGTCCCCGTGCGATATTTTGGCGTGGCCACCACGGTTCCCAACGGCGCCGCGTATTTTGCCCGCGCCAGCGGCGTGCCCATATTCACGGCGGAAGTCATCCGCACCGGCTGGGCGCAACACGGCTGGCGGAAAACCGGGAGCATCGCAGCGGACCCCTCCCTGCCCGAGGCCGAAGACCAGCAGCGCATCATGCAATACATCATGACGCGCTTTGAGGAATCCGTGCGCGCGAATCCGGAAAACTATTTCTGGTTCAACAAGCGCTGGGTGCTGGGCGAGGAACAACGGCCATGACCGGGGCTGGGCCCGGCATGGCGGTGCATGAGGCACGGATGCGGCTGGCGCTGCGCCAGGCGCGCGCGGCGGCGGCGGCGGGCGAAGTCCCCGTCGGCGCGGTCATCTATAATGGCAGCCAACTGGCGGGGCAGGCGTGGAACCAAACGCAAACCCTCAAGGACCCGACCGCCCACGCGGAAATCCTGGCCATCACCCAGGCCGCCAGCGCCGCCGGCGATTGGCGGCTGACCGACAGCATCCTCTACGTGACCAAGGAGCCGTGCCCCATGTGCGCGGGCGCCATCGTGCTGGCGCGGATTCCCCTGGTGGTGTGGGGCGCGACCGATCCCCAACGCGGCGGCGCGGTGTCGCGCTTCGCCATTCTCCAAACGGCGGAGCTGAATCACCGCCCGCAAATCGTGACGGGTGTGCTGGCCGGTGAATGCGCCGCGCTGCTCAAAGATTTTTTCCGGCAGCGCCGACAGGAGAACAAGTCGGGGGCGGACGCGGCCGCCGCCGAGTAAGCGCTACTTCGGTTCGTAGTGCCGCTTGTGATCCTTGATGCCCGCCAAGCGGAAGGGGCCGCCGCGATACGGCGCGAAAACGTGGTCGGCGCCATCGCGCGGCACACCATAGTTGAAGATGTCCTCGTACTGGCGGTAGGTCAGCGCCACGCGGCAGTCCAACTCGGCGCGGAGCGACTCGGTGAACAGATGCCGCCGGTATCCCCGCTGCACCACGCCGGAGAAAAACTCCGCCATGCACCCGGAGCCGTAGGAAAAAAGACCGAGCCGCTGGCCGTCGAGCGGCGTCGGCGCGTGATCCAGCAGCGCGGTCAGCGCCTCGTAGAGGCACGCCGCGTACGTGTTGCCGGTCTGCCGGTTGTAGCGCAGCGCGTAATCCACCAGCCGCTGCTGTTCCTCTTTGCTTGGCAGCGGCACCCCCTCCGCCTTGTGGAGGCGCTCCAGCGATTTGTACGCGATTTTGGTGAACGGCAGGTGGAAGCAATAGTGCGCATGATCCGGCAGGCCGCGGCCCGACTGCGCCTTGTAATCGTTCCACGCTTCCAGCAGCGTGGTCAGATACATCCGCGTGGAATACTTGCCATCCACCAGCGCCTCCTCCCGGTAGTTTGGCCGCCAGAAGTCCATGATGTCTTCGGTGTAGAAGCCGCTGTGCGGGTCCAGGGCCAGCACGCGCGGGTGGGCGCTGACCAGCATGGCCACCGCGCCCGCGCCCTGCGTGGGCTCGCCCGGACTGGACAGATCGTAGCGCGCGATGTCCGCCGCCAGCACCAGCACCTTGCTTTGCGGACGCTGCGCCACCATCGCCAGCGCCAGGCGCAGCGAAGCCGTCGCGCCGTAGCACGCCTCCTTGGTTTCCAAGCAACGGCACCGCGCGGGCAAGCCCAGCAGCCGATGACAAAAACAAGCCGCCGCCTTGGATTGGTCAATGCCCGATTCCGTGGCGAACAGCACCATTTCGATGTTCTCGCGCCCCGCCTTTTCCACCACCGGCAACGCCGCGTTCGCCGCCAGCGTCACGATGTCCTGATCCGGCGGCGCCACCGCCATGCGTTCCTGACCGATGCCCACCACAAACTTGTCCGGGTCCACCCCGCGCTTTTCCGCCAGCACCCGCAAATCCAGATAATACGCGGGCGCGTGGAAGGAGATCAGATCAATGCCGATGTTCATGCTGGCCACCGTGAGTTCTATGCGCCGCCCGTTGCCGCCGGTTGTTCCCGACTAAAACCGCGCCCAGGTTTGCCGCGCGCATTCGTGCGCCTTCGCGCAGATTTCGCGTTCGTCGAGCGTCAGCACCTTGGAATCGCGCATGACCATCCGGCCGCGCGCAATGGTCGTGTGGCAGCGCGCGTAGTTCAGGCCATAGAGCAGATGCCCCAGCACGCGCCCGGGTTCGAGCGGGGTGGTGGGCACATGGTCGAAGATGGCCACATCCGCCAACTGGCCCGGCTTGAGCTGGCCGCGCGGCTCGGGGAAGCAGCGCGCCGCAATCTGCGCGTTCTTGTTGAGCAGCATGTCGCACGCCTCCACAAACGCCACGCGCGGGTCGCCCAGCGTCGCGCGCTGCAACAGATGCGCCACCCGCGCCGCCGAAATCATGTGCGAGGTCATCCCATCCGTCCCCAGCCCCAGCCGCACGCCCTTCTTCAACAGCGTCAGCATCTTTTGCGTGCCCACCGCGTTGTTCATGTTCGACTCCGGATTATGCACCATCATCGTGCCCGTCTGCGCGATCAGGTCCATCTCCGCCTCATCCAGATGAATCCCGTGGATGAACAGCGACCGCTTCCCCGTCAGCCCGAACTGGTGCAGCCGCGGAATGATCCGCATGCCGTGCTTCGCCAGGCAATCCGTTTCGTCCGAAAGATCCTCCGCCACGTGGATGTGGACCCCCGCGCCGGTCTCCGCGCAAATCCGCGCCGTGGCCTCCAGCGTGGCATCGCCCAGCGTCATCTGCGCATGCAACCCGAACAGCGCCGTAATCTGGCCATCGCCCGCGCGGGTCTTTTTGATGAAGCGCTCGTTTTCCGCCACCCCGTCCGCCGGGATGTTGCGGTCCGAGGTCTCATAGCACAGGCATCCCGACAGCCCGGCCGCGCGGAAGGTTTCCTCCATGATGTCCAGCGAGCCCGCCGTGCACGACGGCGACGCATGGTGGTCAATGATCGTGGTGCAGCCCGTATGGATGGCCTCCAACAAGGCCGCATACGACGAATAGCGCACCGCCTCCGCATCGAGCGCCAAATCCAGTTTCCACCACATCCGCTCCAGGATTTGCACAAAGTTGGCCGCCGGCTCGCCCGGCGGCGCAAAGCCGCGCGCAAAGGAGGAATACAAGTGGTGGTGCGCATTAATCAGCCCCGGCATGGCCACCATGCCGGCGGCATCCAGCACCTCACTATCCGCCGGCGCCTGCACTTTGGCGCCCACGGCGGCGATCTGGCTGCCCTCAATCAGGATTTCGCCATGGGGAATGACCGGTTGCGCATCATCATTGGTCAGCACCAGCGCGTTACGAATTACTAAAGCCATGATGTCCTCTCCTGTGGCCGGGTTTTCCATGCTGTGGAAAAAAGGTCATCCCGCGTGGGCGGGATTTTCCACACTGTGGAAAAAAACGGCCCGATTTTTCCACACTGTGGAAAAACCTGTAGCATTTTTTCCACACTGTGGAAAAGTTTTTACGCCGCGCGCGGCGGCCGGGGCCGCCGCACATGATACAGCGCGCCGGCCGCCACCGCCCCCAGGCCATCCGCCAGCATATCCTTTTGCGCGTCCCACACATCCCCCTGCGACCCCAGAAACGCCGTGCCCGCCGCCGGATCCGCCAGTACCGCGTACAGCCACTCCACCATCTCGAACAGCGCCGCCACCGCCAGAATGGCCGCCAGTCCGAACACGAGGCTGAACGCCCGGTTCCGGCTCCACCCGCGCCCCTCCACAAACTCCAGAATGGGAAAAATCCAAAACCCCACCGTGAAATGCGCCAGCCGGTCAAAATGATTCCGTGGCGCCCCGAGCCAAGCCGTCACCCGGCCAAACGGCACCTCGGCGAACGTGTAATGCCCGCCGATGGTGTGCAGCAACACCAGCGCCGACATCAGCACATAAGCCGTGTTGGAAAAGCGGATGCCTTTGATGTATAGCCACACCACCGGCGCCACCACCACCCAGACCGTGATATTCTCCGCCCACCACGTGGCGCGCGACACCGGCTCCACCGCCAGCACCACGCTCTCCACCACCCACACCCCAAACAACAAAATAGGCACCGCGTTCTTCATGCCCCGCATCATATCCTCGCCCCCCCCAACCGCCACTTTTTATTCCATCCAAAAGTGTCCACACTTTATAAACTCTGGACAGTGGTTGGTTTTGGACAAAAAAAATTGGGGTGGGCTTGGGCCGGTCCCGTGGGCATTATTTCTGCCGGGTTGCGGGGTGTCAAAAATTTTTCCGGCTGCCGAAAGTTCCACGGTGTGGAAAAAAGTTTTCCACAGTGTGGAAAATGGCTAGGCTGCTGCAAATGGAGACGGTTGACGGCAAACTGGTTGCGTTGGATGCGCGCTGGGTGTTTCGCGAGTTGAGCGGCATCGGCCGCTATACGCTGGAACTGTTGCGCCAATTGGGTGAACGGGGCGGGGGC
>CAZNGD010000049.1:0-10730 GCA_964572295.1 uncultured Verrucomicrobiota bacterium | reverse complement strand
ATTCCGATCTGAACGACCGGGGATTATCCTTGGCCAGCGCGGCGGCTTCGGCCGTGTCCAACGTGTCGTAGGGTGGCGCGGCGACTTGGCCCACCATGTCGGGGCGGGGGCGGAGAGCGGCAAATGGATGAATACGCATGGGATACCTCTTTTTCCGGTTTGACCTGTTATCTGAATGGGCCGACTATCCTATGAATATGACCACGACAAAGCAAGATGAAGCACAGGCCCCGGAAGCCCGCCGGCGGGTGCGGCTGCAACCCGGCCGCGAAAAACCGCTGCTGCGCGGCAGCGCGTGGGTCTTTTCCGGCGCGATCGCCGAGGTGGATGGCGCGGCGCCGCTGGGCACGCCGACGGACGTGTTTGATGATGCCGGCGATTGGCTCGGCCGCGGGCTGTGGCATCCCGCCGCCGATCTGGCCGTGCGCCTGCTCACCCGCGACCCGCGCGACGAACTGAACGAAGCTTTTTTCCGACGACGGTTGCGCCGGGCCGTGCAGCGGCGGCACCAGTTGTTTGGCCCGCCGGAATCCTGGCAGCACACCAACGCCTTCCGGCTGATTTTTTCGGAAGCCGATGACCTCTCCGGGCTGATCGCCGATCAGTATGCCGACACCGTGGTTCTGCAAGTGGGCAGTTCCGTATGGGCGCCCTGGCTGCCCGTGATGATTCCCGAATTGCGCGCCGCCGCCGCCGTCAGTGGCGTGGTGGTGCGCGCGGATGCCGATGCCGTCAAACGGGAGGGGCTGCACGAAAACCTCGGCGGCGATGCCGCGCCCGACCAGGTGACCATCCGCGAAAATGGTCTGACGTTCACCGTACCGCTGGGCCACGGCCAAAAAACGGGGTTCTATCTCGACCAACGCGACAACCGGCGCAAAGTGGCCGCCTACGCCCGCGGTCGCGATGTGTTGAGCGCCTACTGTTACACCGGCGCGTTTGAAGTGTTGGCCGCCCACGCCGGCGCCAAAAGTGTCAGCGGCTGGGATTCTTCCGCGCCCGCGCTCGCGCAAGCCCGGCGGCATCATGAATTGAATCCGCATCCGGTGCCCATCACCTACGAAGAAGCCGATGTGCCGCAACGCCTGCGCCTGGCGCGCGATCAACGCGAAAGCTGGGACTTGATCATTCTGGATCCGCCGCGCATGGTCACCCGGCGCGATGGCCTCGACAAAGGACTGCGCGCCTACAAGGATATCAATCTGCTGGCCATCAAGTTGCTGCGGCCCGGCGGGATTTTGGCCACCTTTTCCTGTTCGGGGCTGGTGGACATGGCGCAGTTCCGCAAAGCCGTGGGCTGGGCCGCGCACGATGCCGCGCGCGCGGTCCGGATTGTGGAAATGCTGGGCCATCCCGCGGACCACCCCGTGCCAGTGGAGATGCCCGAATGCGAATACCTCAAGGGTTTGGTGTGCGTGGTCGAGTAAGCCTATTGCTGGTTGCCGCGCTCGCCTGGGCCGGTTGCAGCGGGCCACGCCAGGCCCCCGCCGACACCGCCACCCAACGCCTTATTTGCGCCAGCCCGGCGGTGACGGAAATCGTGTTCGCGCTCGGTGTTGGCGAGCAGGTGGTCGGGGTGAGCGACTTTGCCGACTGGCCGCCGGCGGCGGCCACCAAACCGGGCATCGGTGGCGCACTGGCGCCCAATCGTGAAATCATTTTGACGCTGCAACCCGATTGGATCCTGGCCCAGGGGCAAGCGGAAACCTTGCGCCGATTTGCCACGGCGCAGGGAATCCATTTCATGGCGAGGCCACTGGATACGCTGGCCGATTTGCGCGCCATGATCCACGACATGGCGGCGGCGCTGGGTGTCGCCGAAAAAGGCCGCGAACTGGCGGCCCGAATGGATGCCGATTGGGCCGCGCTGACCCCGGCGCGCCCGACTTCCGTTTTTATCGCGTTGGGTCATGCCCCCAGTGATCTGAACGGCCTGATGACCGCCGGGCCGCACACTTTTTTGAGCGAGATGGTGCAGTTGGCCGGCGGGCAAAATATCTTTGCGGACGTGGCGGCCCCTTGGCCGCACATTTCCCAGGAAACGCTGGTGCGTCGTCGGCCCGAACTCATTTTGGATTTTCAGCCGACGCGCCTGCTTGAGGCGCAACGCGCGGTCTTGCTGGCCGACTGGCGGCAACTGGGATTTACCCCGGAACAGGTGCGGATTCTGGAAGAAGATTATCTGCTCAAGCCGGGGCCGCGGTCCCCGGCGGCCACCGCCATCATCGCGGCGGCTCTTCAGCCGTTATCGGTCGGCGCGGGCCAATAGAACGCGCCGGTGGCGCGATAGTGCAGGAACGCGCGCAGGGATTGTTCGGATTTGCGTTCCACGGCCTCGGCGGTGTTGAACGCATTGTGCGGCGTCAGGATGACCTCCGGCCGCTGCCGCAAGCGCAGCAGCGCTTGATTATCAGCGGTGAGCCACGCCGGATCGTCCGCGCGCAGCGCGGGTGCCAAGGTGGATTCCTCATTAAACACATCCAGCGCCACGCCGCGGAGCAGGCCGTCGCGGAGCGCGGCCTCCAACACTTGCGCGGGAGTGAATTCGCCGCGCGCAATGTTGACCAGGATCGGACGGCGCGGCGCCTGCGCCAACACCTCGCGCGTGAAGTAGCCGTGATTGGTCGCGGTGAGATTCATGGCGCAGACAATGATGTCGGCCGCCGCCAGCGCCTCGGCGGGTGAATAATATGTCACGTCGGTATGGCGTGGCACGGGGTCCACGCCGCGCACAGTCATGCCCAGCGCGGTGGCGATGCGCCACACTTCGTAGCCGATGTTGCCCACGCCGAAGAGCGCAATGGTTTTGCCCTCATTTTCCAGCCCGGTCAGGTTGTCGCGGTGGAAGGTGGCCCATTGCGCGACCTGCTGCGGCAGCCGACGGAGCAGCGCAGTCCACAACAGCAAACCCTGTTCCGCCACCGCACGCGCGCAGTAGAGCGGCAGATAGCCCAGTTGCGGACAAACGGCGCCGACAGCCGCGCGATAGGCCGCCAGATGATCATAGCCGGTGGAGCGCGATAAAATCCCGCGGAGTGTCGCGGCCCATTCCACCGGCAAGACGGACTGGGTGCGCACGCTGATGACCGGCGCGGGCGGCGTGGTGTGGCCAGCTTCCTGAATGGTCAGCGGGGTGTGACCCACGCGCACACCGGCGGCGGCGGCGTAATGCAAAAGCCGCGCGGCTTCTTCCGCAAACGCTTCGTAGAAAAACAGCTCGCAGGAATCGGGGGTGTCTGCGGCCATGTTAGGGAAGGGAAACCGGACGATCAGCCGCCGGCAGGGAGGCCGGGCGGAGTTGTTCCAGCGTCAGGTCGGGATGATCGGCCACCGGCTCGGGTTCAACGGCAGGCGCTTTTTCGGCAACCGTCGGTTCCGGTTGGGCCGCAGGCGGAGCCGCGTCGCGTCTGGCTTTCTGGGCCGGCTTGACGACTTGGTCGGCCTTCTTGGGCGGGTCCGGGCGCTTGGCCTTTTCGGCCGGTTTCTCCACTGCCTTTTCCGGCTTTGCTTGCGGCGGTTCGGACACGACCGGCGCGACAACGGGGCGCTCTTGCTTGGGCTCGACTTTGGCGGGTTCTACTTTTTTCGCGGGCTCTTTGACGGCCTCCACTTTCGCGGGCTTGGCCGGTGGGGCTTCGCGGATGGCGGGCGTGGTTGGTTCCGAAACAAGGACCGGGGCAGACTCCTTGGCTTTGACCGCGCGGTTTTGTCCGCGTGAGAAATAGAAGCCCAGCGCGACAATGGCCACAAAGAAAAAGAGAATCAGCAGCGTCATGCGGCGCTCGGAGCGGCGCATCACTTCGCGGAGGAGTTGTTCGGACTCGCGCGAGCGGTGAATCAGGTCCGTGATGGTCCGCGAGGAGGCCCGCTGCGATTCATCCATCGAAGCCAGCGTATTATTGAGATTGCCCATGCTCTCCGTGAGCCGCCGGTTGTTTTCCATCCCGCCTTCGAGCTGCTGCTTGAACATGGTCATCACTTCGTGCTGGCGATCCATGGCGCCGGGCACGGTTTCCAGCATGGTCAGCACGGACGTTTGCACCACTTCCTGGCGATCGAGATGCGCCCGGATGGCGCGGATCAGGTCCACCATTTCGAGATAGCCATCTTGCATGGCCACCGCCTGCTGTTTTCTGCGCGAGGTGAACAAGCGCCGGAAAAAGCCGGGTTTCTTGTGCGGCACGGGCGGGGGCACGGATAAGGCGCCGGTGGATTCCGGCGGCAGGACATCGGGGGTGGGGGGGGTGGGCTCAGTCATGACGCTATTCCTCCGCAAGAGTGGTTCATACTCCGCATGGTATGCCGGTTTTGCCGCGTCCCGCAATCCAAAAGAGGCGCGGGGTCGCCGTGGCCCGCGAGTTAGAGCATTTTCATCCATGATGTAGCCGTTTTGTCTGCTGCATTGGGCCTGGCCGTTGTCAGGCTGCATCGAAATGGCGTTGCTATTCCGGCTTCGCCTTCCTCGGCCAGGCCCAATTCGCGACGACCTCCCGGCCGCATGATTTCTTCAAATGCCCTCGCTTTTGCCAACGGCCAGCCACACGCGGCGTTCGGCGGGCGCAAACCTTTCGATGGCGTAGCGCAGCATGGTGCGCGGCATTTGGGCGGCCCGGCGCCGCAGGAAGTCGCGCAGGGCGGCAGGGTCGCGTTTTCCCGCCTCGCGCAACATCCAGCCGGTGGCCTTGTGCAGCAAATCTTCGCGATCGTTCAGCAGGCATTCCGCCAGCCAAAACGTGTTGCGTAAATCGCCCTGCCGGATGTGGGCATAGGTGGCCACCATGGCGATGCGCCGCGCCCACAGGTTCGGAGAGCGGACCAGTCGCGCCAATACGCGCCGGCCGCCGCCGGCGGGCAAATGCCGCCCGACGATGTTGGGCGCGCTCAAGTCCACCAAATCCCAATTGTTGATGCGGTGGGCATGCGCCAGATAAAAATCAAAAATGGCCTTTTGGGCGGCGGGTGAAGCCTTGGCGTAGTCGCGCGCCAGTGCGATGGCCGCCCAAAACCGCGCCTCATGCACCGGGTGGGCGAGCAGCTCCGCAGCGACCGGCAAGGGTAGCGGGCCATAACGCGCCAGTATCGCGCGGACTTGCGGAACCTTCAGTCCCCAGAATTGATCACCCGCGCCGTACTCGCCCGGACCCGTCTTGAAAAAACGGCGCAGGTGGGCCGCCTGCGCCGGATTTTTTTGTCGGGCCAAATCGCGCAGCACATTCCGTGCCGTGGGAATCACGGCCGAGAGGCCGGGCGCGGCCATGTCGCCCTCAGGGCCAGGTAATCATCACCACGCGGCTGCGCTCTTGCGCGTTGCGCTGCTTGTGGCGCGCCAGACCGCTGACCATGATCCCGATACGCTCGCCACTCTTGGGCGCCCAACTGCCATTGAGCGGCGCCACTTTGACGTGGTCGCCCCGCACGGTATAGGTGGGCTTGGAGGTTTGGCCGAAGCGCAGCCACTCGAAGGTCGCGGCATACCACTGGCCATCCTTTTTGGCGAACACCCACGGATTGGCATTCAGGCCATCCACGGCCGGCCACACGCGCGTTTTGCTGTAGGGAAAGCTGACCTTGCCGCCGCTGACGCTGACGCTGATGTCCGCCGTCACGGGCCAGCGCGACACATCGGTGTGCAGCCACTTGATCGGCGTATCAATCTCGGAGGGGAAACCCTCGTTGGATGTCGTGCCGCTGTCCACCGGCCCGGGCGTGGGGGTCTGGCTGCTGCTGCCTTCGTCAGAAGGAGCGGGAGTCTCCGTTTGCGGCGGCGCTTCCACAATACCCTGCAATTCATTCAGCGACACCGTGCCCTGGTTGTCCATTGTGCCGGTTTCGCAGCCCGTCAGCAAAGCGGTAGCCAGCAGCGCGATCCAGGCGGTCGTTAACATCGTTTCAATCCGTCGCATCGAAATCCCTCCTATCGTTCGTTGATGGTTTGCCCGTAGGTACTAAAGGTGACCGATGATGACAACCTAAATCGAACCCATTTTCGCGCGAATATGTTGCGGCGCGCGAAAGCATTCGTGCGCGCGGCGAACCGGACTCAATCCAACATGGGCGTGAGGCGTTGCGGATTGCGCAAATCGGCCTCGAACAAACGGCTCAGTTCACGCCAGATGGGGCCGGGGTGGCCATCGCCCACCGGGCGGCCGTCAAACTGCGTGACGGCGGTCACATTCGGCGTGGTGCCGAACACCAGCATCTCGGCGGCTTCCGCCAACTGCGCGCGCGGCACATCGGTTTCCTCCACGCCCGCCAGAATCCCGGCCGGCACCAGGACTTCCCGCGCCAGAGCCAGCGCGCGCGCCATGGTGGTGCCCTGCAAAATATGGTCCGGTTTGGGCACGCGCAGCACGCGTTCGCGGGTGACCACGCCCAGGTTTTCCGTCGGCAGCTCGGTCATGTGGCCGTTGGCATCGAACCCCAGCATGAAATCCACGCCGGCATCCACCGCCTGCTTTTTCATCAGCACATTCGGCAGGTAGTTCACGCTCTTGACCTGCGCGAAAAACATTCCCTTGGGCGGCACGCTGCTCACACCCACACTCGCGCCCGCCGGGTGCGCCGTCATGAATGGCGGCGGCAGGCGAATCGCCAGAATCATCAGCAGCGGCGCGGGGCATTCGTAGGGATTGGCCGTGTGTCCGCCGGGCCCGCGCGAAACCAGAATCCGCACCAGCGCATCGCGGTGCCCCCCGGCGCGCAACACCGCGCCAGTCAGCCGGGTGATTTCCGCGCGGTTCCAGCGCAGATTCAAACCGATGGCGCGGCAGCCATTTTCCAGCCGCGCCAAATGCGCATCCAAATTATACACCGCCCCCGCCACGCATTTGAACGTCTCGAACAACCCATCGCCGCGATGCACCATGTGGTCATCCACCGGCACGACCATCAGGTTGGGATCGGTGGTGATGGCATCCCACCAGCTTGAATACATCGCGTAATAACCGGCGTGATACGCCGGGCGATTCCGCGCGCAAAAGTTGGCGAAGTCCTGCGCCGTGAAATGAAGGGGAGCGGTCATGGCCCGCGTGGGGTCGCTTTCCGTTTATGGGCGGGCGGCAGGCCCAATTCCTCGCGATACTTCGCCACGGTGCGCCGCGCCACCGGCAACCCTTGCGCGCCCAATGCGTCCGCGATGGCCTGATCCGAAAGCGGTTTGCGGATATCCTCGCGCACGATCAGCCGCCGGACAGCCTCCCGCACCGCCACCGTGGACACCGCGCCGCCGTCGGCTGTTTTCAGACTCGGCGTGAAAAAGAATTTCAACTCGAACACCCCCTGCGGCGTGCGGACATATTTTCCGGACACCGCGCGCCCGACCGTGGTCTCGTGCAAACCGAGTTTGGCCGCCAGCGCCCCCATGGTCAGCGGCTGCAGCTTGGAAATGCCGTGCGCAAAAAAATCCTGTTGCGCCACGGCGATTTCCTCCGCGATGCGCCGGATGGTTTGCCGGCGTTGATGCAGGCTGTCCAGCACAAATTGTCCGTCGCGCAATTTTTCCTGCAGAAACTTTTTGGCGTCGGCCGCCGTGGCGGGGTCTTGCAACATCTCGGTATATTCGCCGCTCAAGTGGAGCCGGGGCAGACCGTCGCGCAACATATCCACCGCGTAGCCGCCTTCGGGCGTGGCCCGGATTTCCACTTCCGGGGTCACATACACCGGCGGCGGCGCGGAAAACTTTGCGCCCGGTTTCGGGTCCAGCGCGGCAATCACTTTCAGGGCCGTCGCGGTATCAGCTTCCGTCCAACCGCCCGCCTTGGCCAGCGCGGCGGGACTCTGTGTGCCCAGCTCGGCCAAATGGGCACTCACCAATTGGCTCGGCAGCGAATCGGGCGCATGACCGGCCCGGCGCAATTGCAGCAGCAAACATTCCTGGAGCGAGCGCGCCGCAACGCCCGGCGGATCAAATTCCTGCACAACGGCCAATGCCGCCCGCACATCGTCTTCGGCCACGTCGGCCTCGCGCGCGATTTCCGCCGCATCCGCCGCCAGCCAGCCATTTTCATCCACGTTGCCGATGATGTATTCACCGGCCTGCTTTTGTGCGGCCGTCACCCCCGCGGCATTGAGTTGAGTCATCAAGTGGGCGTGCAACGACGGCGGGGCGGTTATGGAATCCAAAAAATATTGCCGTTTTTGTTCGGCCTCCGGCGAGGACGGCACCGCACTTGGCACATCCGCCGCCGGCCGCTCGGCCAGCATTCGTTCCAGCGCATCAATTTCGCGGGCGTAGTCGTCGGCATCGAAATCGTTTTCCTGATCGGCATCGCCGTACGCCGCTGCGGTCAACGACTCCGGCGCAACCAAGGCGGCATCCGCGCCGCCGAGTTTTTCTTCGAGAACCGGATTTTGTTCCAACTCCGCGCGCACCAGTTCCTGCAATGCGGGCAGCGGCGACTGCAAAAAACGCAGCGATTGAATCATCCGCGGCGCCATTTTCAATTCCTGGCGCTGCTTCTGCTGTTGGTGCAAACCCTGTTTCATGATTGCCGCCAGTGTAGCGCAATTCCACCATCCGGCAAAACGCAATCCGCGCCCCACCCGACGCCCCCCTGCCGTCGCCGCGCCCGGATCATGGTGCCGTCGCGGCCTCATCCGGCGGCGGCGCGCTACGGCGTCCGGTCGCCAGCACGACCTCAATCCGTTCGCGCAACGTCGCGGCATCCACCCGCTCCTCCAGCGTGCGCGCCAGAACGCCGAAGCCACGAAACCCGCGCAAATAGCGCACCAAATGTGGCCGCATCACCAGGCAGGCCGTCAATTCCGCGCCCAGCCGCAATTGGCGTGGGCTCCGCCGCGCCATCAGCGCCAACTCACGGTCCAGTTGCGTGAAAATCATGGCACGGACCTCATCCACGGACGGCAGGCTCACGGCGCGACCGGCGGCCAGCTCGTGAATATCGTGAAAGAGCCACGGATACCCCAACGCCGCGCGGCCAATCATGACCCCATCCACCCCGGTTTCGCGCAGCATCCGAAAAACATCCGCCGCCGTCTGAATGCCGCCATTGCCCAACACCGGGATCCGCCGCGCGCGCTTCACCGCCGCCAGCAGCGGCCAATTGACCGGCCCGGAATGGCGCACACTCGCCACCCGCCCATGCAAAAAAATGGCCGCCGCGCCCGCGTCTTCCACGCCGGCGGTTGTTTCCATCACATTGATGGCATCCGCGCTCCAGCCGATGCGGGTTTTGACCGTCACCGGCAATTTCCCACCCACGGCCGCGCACACCTGCCGCACAATTTCAAACAGCCGCGCCGGGTCGCGCATCAAGCCTGCGCCATCGCCCCGATTGCGGATTTTCGGCATGGGGCATCCGGCATTGATATCCAGAAAAGCGAACTCGTTCCGTTCCGCCACCAGCGCCGCCGCCGCCGCCATTGCCGCCGGGTCCGAGCCATAAATCTGCGCGCCGATGGGTTGTTCATCGCCATGCCGGTCCAGATAATGCTTCGTACGCGCCTGATGCCGAATCAGCCCCTGCGCGCTCACCATTTCCGTGACCACGGCCCCGCAGCCCTGCTCCAGACAAAGCGACCGAAAGGCCCCTCCCGTATAACCGGCCATGGGGGCCAGCACGACCGGCCACGCCAAACGCAGCGTGCCCACCTGAACCGGCTCTAATGGAAATCCAATCATGCCCTGCACTCTACGCCCTTTTCCAGACAATGGAAATTTGAAACGGGGGGGGGGCGTCAACGCCACTTGTGGAGGAGGTCGTCGAAGAGGCCGGAGGATTCGGCGCGTTGCTGGGCGGCCCACGCTTCCATCTCGGCGACGCGAGCTTCAGCGGTGGCGGCCTGGTGAATGAAATAGGCGATGAGCAAGAGCGTGATGCGGATGCTGCCACCATGGAACAGCGGCCAGATGGCCCAGAAGGCAAAGAGCCAGGCAAAGGCCCGGCCCACTTTGGCGGCGAGTTGCGTCGCGGCAAGGCGACCCAGGCGCGGGACAAGGGCCGCCCGAAAAACACGACCGCCATCCATCGGAAAAGAGGGGATCAGATTGAAGAGGACCAACATGAAATTGAGGTGGCCCAACGCATGGATCATCACGGCCAGCAGATGATTGAATGGGTACACCCACGGGGCGCCGAACCAACCGAGCAGGCCCAGCGCCAGGCTGACGGCCGGGCCGGCCAGCGCGGTTTGGATTTCATCCCGCGGGCGGCGGGGCATCTGGCTCAAACGGGCCATGCCGCCGATGGGCAAAAGCAGGATTTCCAAAATGTGCGAACCTTTGGCGCGGGCCACCAACGAGTGGCCGACTTCATGCAGCACGACGCTGCCGAAGAGGCCCACGGCGCCAATCGCGCCATACCATAGCCCCACCAGGCCTTCCACCGGCATGAAGGAATAGGCAAAGACCGGCAGAAAAATCAGCAGGGTGATGTGAACCCGCACCGGGATGCCGAACACGTGGCCGATGGAATAAGATGAGGACATATTGAACGGGCCATACCGTAGCACAGGAGCGGCACAAAGGGGAACCACTTATGAAAAAGTTTCTCCCCTTGGCCCGCGCGATTCTGGCCTGAATAATTCATTAACATGGATGAAAACGTCGTTACTGATGGTTACGATGAGCCATGCGAATTTTTTATAAAATAGGCTCTGCGCCAATTGTCGTGATGGTTTTGGGGTCGGCAACTGCCATGCGGATCCGCATCGCGCGGATAAAAACACAAAAATCACTCACCTTAAATTTGTCCACAGTTTATAAACTCTGG
>CAZNGD010000048.1:0-10826 GCA_964572295.1 uncultured Verrucomicrobiota bacterium | reverse complement strand
AAAAGCCCGAATCAGCGAAATGGCCGGGCGTACAATGCGGAACTCAGGTGAATGATTCAGGCTCAACGCCCCCCCCCGTGGCCATGCAGATCATCACCCGCGCCCACGAAATGCAACAGACGGCGCTCGCGCTGCGCGCGGCAGGCCGGCGGCTGGCGCTCGTGCCCACCATGGGCAACCTGCACGCGGGACACCTCGCGCTGGTGCGCCTGGCCAAACAGCACGCGGATGTGGTGATGGTTTCCATTTTTGTGAATCCCACCCAGTTCGGCCCGCAGGAGGATTTTCAGGCCTATCCGCGCACGTTTGATGCCGACCGCGACCAATGCGCCGCCGCCGGGGTGGATGTGATTTTTTATCCGGCAGACGTGCGCGAAATCTATCCCGCCGATGCCAGCGTCACGGTGACGGAATCCGCGCTGACGCAAACCCTGTGCGGCGCGGCGCGGCCCGGCCACTTCAACGGCGTTTGCACCGTGGTGGCCAAGCTGTTCAATCTGACGCTGCCGCATGTGGCCGTCTTTGGCGAAAAGGATGGCCAGCAACTGCGCGTGATGCGTCGGATGGTCCGTGATTTATGCTTCCCGGTGGAGATTGTTGCCGGGCCGACGGTGCGCGAGCCGGATGGCCTCGCCCTGTCCTCGCGCAACCAATACCTCACCCCTGCGCAGCGCGCGCAAGCCACCTGCCTACACCGCGCACTGGTTGAGGCCGAGCAGCTCTTCGCCGCTGGCGAACGCCAGCCGGCGCGCCTCATTGCGGCCATGTGGAATCGCATTGCCGCCCAGCCCGACACCCGCATTGACTACGTTGCCATTGTGGATGACGAAACCCTTGCGCCGGTGCTGGAGCCGATTACCCGGCCCGCGCTGGTGGCGCTGGCGGTCTGGGTGGGGCAACCCCGGTTGATTGATAACACCGTCCTGCGGCCTTGAGCGCCGCGTTGAGGCACGAAACCTTCCCGCCGGGAAAACGGCTGGAAGGTCTGCGACCGTTCCAGCCCACAATCCGAGCGGAAGCGGCCGGTTGCAATGCACCGAACCTGCGGCCTTGCGCGGCCGGCTCAGGGCGCGGCCGCGCCGGTCAGAACCCGCTGATACAGGGCGAGCAGCTTTTGGGCGCTGGCGGGCCAGGTATGGCGGGCCAACACCAGCGCGCGCCCGGCGGCGCCGAGACGTTGGCGCAAGGCGGGGTTATCGGCCAGTTTGATGAGGCCCGCGGCCAGCGCCGCAGCATCGCCCACCGGCACCACGAGGCCCGCGCCATCGGCCACCAGCCGCGGCACCCAGGCGCAATCGGTGGTCAGCACCGGCAGGCCGGCGGACATTCCTTCGATGGCGGCAAAGCAAAAGGATTCGTAGTCGCTGGCGATCACCTTGACATCGGCGGCGGCATACACCGCCGGCAAATCGGCATAGGCCATCTCGCCCAGGAACAGCACGCGGTCACGGATGCCCAAGGCGGTGGCTTGTTCTTCCGAGCGCTCACGCAGCGGCCCACTGCCGACCAATACCAGCCGGGCGGCGGGATGGCTTTGAACAAACTCGGCAAAGGCCGTCAGCAACAGCCGGTGATTTTTGAACGCCTGAAAACGGGCGACGTAAAGCGCGACAAAATCATCGCGCCCGATGCCGTGTTGGGCGCGAAACGCGGACGGCTGCGGGCGAAACAGATCGGCATCCACCGCGTTGGGGATATCGGCCAGCGGGGGCAGCGGGGGCGCGGTCTCCGACGGGCCACGGGCGCGCAGTTTTTCGATGGTGGCGCCGCTGGCCATGAGGGCATCCGCCAGCGGCACGCCGCCGCGCGGGTCATAATAGTTGGGCGCGGTGAGGCGCATGACCAGCGGCGTGGCGACACCCCGCTTTTTCAGCCAATAGGCCAGGTTGGGCAGCTCGCAAATCTGGATGATATCCCACTCGGCGGCCTGCCGCGCAATCCAGCGGGCGGCGCGCCACTCGAACCATTCAAACTCCCATTGGCGGACCCGCCAGCCACCCTTGACCTTGTCCCACGGGAAGGTCTTCAGCCACGGCGTGTGCAGCGTCCGCGCGCCCGCCAGCGGCAGCGGCGGCGGACCGCACAGCGGCGCGCCGCTCAAGAAGGTGATTTCCGTGCCGCCGCGGGCCAGATGCCGCGAGATTTCGAGGTCAAACGTCTCCCCCCCACCCCGCTCCAGACAGGCCATCCGGTTGACAAATAAAACCCGCATTTCAGTCCCGCCGCGCCATCTGCCGGTGTCGCTGTTGATGCGCGAGAAATCCGTCCGCCCCCTGGGGATCAGAGGATTTCGATTTGCACGTCCTCGGAGGACTTCTGGTCAATGGTCTTGACTTCAATGGGCTGATACGTGGGCAGGAAGCGGTAGTACACCTGCAGGGTCAGGGCGGCGAAGGTGGTGGCATAGACCTGATTGTTGATGCCTTCGCCACGGAACTCGCGCGTGACACCATCGCCGGTGAGGGCGTGGCCGGGGGAGGTCCAACTGCCGTCGGGGCTTTGATTGCGAATCAGCGTGGGCGCGAACTTGTTGTTCCAGGAGGTCCAGTGGGCGCCGCCCTGGTGGAACTTGGATTGGCTGACGTAGTACCACGAATAGATGGGCGCCTGCTCCGGCTTGCTCCAACTGCAGTCGGCATCCTTGAGGTAGCTCAGGCCCGACTTGGCGGCGTTGTGGTTGCCGTAGCCCAGCAGTTGCAGGCACAGCACCGAGACCGCCGTCATGTTGGGCTGGCGCCCCGGGTTGGCGGAGGAGTACGGGAATCCGCCATCCTGCCGTTGCCGCTGAATGAGAAACTCCGCGGATTTATCCATGGAAGCCTTGAGCCCCTCATTGTCCGCGCCGGCAATGTACGCCGCCTTGAGCGCCTGCATGCAGAAACCGGACAGCGACACGTCCCAACGGGCCACATCGCCGGACTTGCCGAACGAATACATGACCCAGCCGCCGTGATTGCGCTGGCCTTCGATGATGACCTGCACCGATTTTTCCATCACTTGGCGCAGCGAGGGGATGCGGGTCATGCCGTAGGCTTCGCTGATGGCGTAGGTGCAAATGGCATGGCCATACACGCCGCCGGAGCCTTCGGTTTTCAGGAATTCGCCGCGCTCATTCTGCCGGGCCACCAGATAGCGAATGGCGCGCTGGACGGTGTCGCCATATTTTTCGGAGGCGGTGGTTTCGCCGTGGGCAAGATAGGTCAGGATGGCCAAGCCGGCATAGGCTTCCTTGTCGTTGGTGCCCCAGGAGCCGTCCGGGTTCTGATTGATGCGCAACCATTCCAGCGCGCGCAACACGGCGGCTTCGGCGTATTGCCCCCATTGGCCGCCATAGTTGCCAATGGCGGCATTGCGGCCGGCGCCGCCCCGGTTGGCCATCTGGCCGGGCGCCAGCCCCTTCATAATGATGGGGCTGATGGCGTCGGAGGCAATATCCAGTTCGGTGACGGTGTCGGCAACCGGCGAGGGCGCGAAGTCCTGAATGTCCGGTGGCGGTGTCATGTCCATATTCACGTCCGGCGGCGTGACCGTGTCCACCATGTCCGGCAACTCTTCGGGGGGCCGGTCTTCGAGCAAATCATCCAGCTCCTGCTGGTCAATTTCGACCATCTGCACTTCGATTTCGCTGGTTTTCTCCTTGGTGGCCTGGCTGGCGAACAGGAAAAGCAACACGATGGCCAATACGTGCAGCGTGATGGAGCCAGTGGGGCCGGCGGCCCATTCCATGAAGTTCTTATAGAGCGCGCGGTGCGATACATTCATGACCTTCTCCAGCTATAGGGCCCAGGTTCTCATTCAGTTGGATGCGCTGACCACCGATAGGCTTCGCAAATTATTTTTGGCGCACAAATCGAGCACTTGAACCAACATGCCGTGCTTGGAAACCGCCGAGACCGTGATCATGATGGTCTGGCCGGTATCAATGGAGGCCACCTTGCCCAGTGCCGTATCCAACCGGTCCAGCGTGACCGGGATATCGTTGACGGTGAAGCCGTCCTGATACACGCCCACGCGGACGAGGTTCGGCGGCTTCTGATCCTCCTTGGCCGTTTTGTCCGGCGCGGGACGGAACACATCCAGGTTGGTCATCACATCAATCGGTTTGGTGGTGACGATGAAGTAGATCAGGAGCTGAAACACCACGTCAATCATGGGGGTCATTGACAGGGCGGGCTCCGTCACATCCGGGCGTCTGCGTTTTCTGGCCATGGACTGCTTCCTTCCTGTCCTAACTCGCCTTTTCCTTGAGCGCGGCGAAACGGAGCTTCCACAACCCCGCCTTGCCGCAGACATCCATCACGCGCTTGATGGCATCGTGCTGGGTGTTGCCCTCGCCGCGAATCACCACCGGGGTGCTTTGGCCGGTGGAGTTGCGCGCCTTGACCAGCACGGTCAGCAACTGCCCCTCACTCAAGGCGGTTTTCATGATGGAAATCGTGCCGTTCTTGTCCACGTCCACCACCACGGTGCGCGGGTCCTTGACCTCCTCAACGGGGCCGTGCGGGGCCATGGCCATCCGCACGGCGGTGTCCATGGCCTTGGCCTGCAAATCCGCAGTGGTGACGAAGAAAATGATGAGCTGGAACACGACGTCAATCATCGGCGTCATGTTCATCTCAGCATCTGGATGTTGCTTTTTCATGCTTCTCTCCCCGCCGGGGGCGGCCGCTTATTCTTCCACGACTTCCACGTTACGCAGCGCCTTGATCAGGTCCATGGTCAAGCCTTCCATGTTCAGGATGATCCGGGACAGGCGGTTCTTGAAGTAGGTATAGAACGACACGGCCGGAATCGCCACCACCAGGCCGGCGGCGGTGGTCCACAGCGCCTGGGCGATGTTGAGGGCCAGCATGGCCTGCTGCGCGGCGCCCGCCTGCGTGTTGGCCAGGTTGGCGAAGGCCATGATCATGCCTTGCACCGTGCCCAGCAGCCCGAGCATCGGGGCGATGTTGCCGTTCATGTTCAGGTAGGACACGCGCTGCATCATCTTTTCGCTCTCGAGGTCGGCGGCCACGCCCACCTGTTCCTGAATGACTTCAAACCCTTCCTTCACGTTGCGGAAGCCCGCGAGCAAGATGGCGGAGAGCGGCCCCTGATCCTGTTCGCAGCGCTGCATGGCCTTCATGACATCGCCCTGCTCCATGGCTTCGCGCACATCGTTCACCAGCGAATCGGGAATAATGCGTTTGGGGCTGACGGTGATGAAGAAGTCAATGACCAGCCAAGCCGCGGCAATGGAGGTGGCCAACAGGCCCAACCACAGCACCACGCCCAGCCAGCCGGAACCAATAATCACCTGCCACAAGCCGGAAGACGGCGCGGCGGCATCGCCACCGGAGCCTTCCATCACCAATTCACCGGCGGGTGCGGCGGCCTCATCCTGCGCCAGAGTCGTCAACGGCACCACCACCAAGGCGGCCAAAACCAGAATTCCCAGCATCAACTGCAATTTCTTGGACATGATCATTCTCCTTCAGTTCTTTTTACATTGTTACATTTTGCCCCGGGCCTGCGCGGCGTAGGGCGAAGAGCCATATTCGTTGACAACCTTCTTATACATATCTTTGGCGCGCGGGTCACGCAACTGTTCCAGCGCGGCGGCGGCCTTGTAGGCGGCCTCGCCCATGATGACGGGGTCGCGCACATCGGCAAAGAGAATCACCGTGCGCAGATAGTCCAGCGCGGCCATCTCCACGTTGTTTTGGTTCAAATGGATATCGCCACGCATGGTTTGGGCGCGGGCGGCATCGGGCCGATTGCCCGCCGCGGCCACGGCATCCAACTGGCGAATCAGCGCCGGGAACTGCTTGGCCTTGAGCATGGCGTTGCGCAAGCCCCAGGCGGAGTCCGCACTTTGTTTTTCGGCGGGCGCCAACAGGAACAACTGCTCATAGGCCTTCACTGCGGCTTCGGCATCGCCCTTGGCCAGCAGGGACTGCGCCAGCAACTTGGCGGCTTCGATATCCCAGCCCAGGTGCCGGTACTTGGCCATGACCCCTTCCAGCAGGGGCTTGGCCGCGTCATATTTCTGGGCCTTGATGGCCGCCGTGGCCTGATCAATTTCCGCCGGCTTGTCGGCCACCGCACGCTGGTAGGAGCCCTTGGGGAACGTCCGGCTGCCGATATCGGTCATCAGGGTCACATCGCCATTGGGCTGGGCACGGATGGCGGTGCCTTGGATTTGTTTGCCATCGTTGAGCACCACATAGGGCGCCGCCCATGTCGTGCTGACCAGCGCCACCAGCGCGGCGCAGCTTCCGAGAACCCTCAATGTTTTCATGCTGTTGTCTCCCATCTTTACATTTCTGTTTCGGCGGCCGCCGGTTCGGCGGGCGCGGCGGAGTCGGCGGCCGTTGGCGGCGCGGCCGCCTCCGCGTTGACCTTGAAGGAAGCCGTCGTCCGTTTTTGCCGCACTTCGTTGATCTTGGGGCTGGTTGGATACAGTTGCAGATAGCGGTCGCAACTTTCGAGGACATCCCCGCTGCGGTCCAATTCGCCGGCCACCTCAATGGCCGCGAGGATGGCGGCGGCCACCTGCTGGCGCTCGCGCTCGGTCTTCATGCTCTGGCTGCCGAAGTATTCCATGCGCTTATAGGTGGCCAGCGCGCCGACCAGATCCTTCTCCTGTTCGAGGATTTGGGCGTAGAGCAGGCTGGCATCGTTGACCACTTCCGGCTCGCGCGCGTATTTGAAGATATCGTTGAGCGCCGTCTTGGCGGCGGGCAGATTGCCCAGCTTGAGGTTGGCGCGGGCCAGGGTGAACTTGGCCTGATAGAACAGCGCCGAGTTGGGCCAGCGGGTCATCAGGTCATTGAGCGCCGCGACCGCCGCCGCGTAATCGCCGATCTCATACTGGGCGGCGCCCACGCCGTAGAGGGCGCGTTCCAGCACGGCCCGCTCCTCGGTTTTGCCGACCACCTGACCAAACGAGCTGGCCGCCTCCGCCCACTGCTTGTGCTCCAGCATGGCTTGGCCCACGCGGGCAAACTCTTCCACCTTGTAGCTGCCGGGGTTGGCCAGCATGGCCGCCTGGGCCTCCTTGGCCTGCGCGTATTGGCCCAGCTCCAGCGCGCCGCTCACCCGCGCGTACTGCGCGTTCCTGCCTTCGTCGGTTTGCGGATATTCCGCCGCCAGCCGGGCGTAGGTTTCGTTGGCGCCGGGATCCTTCAGCGCCATTTGCAGCGAGCCCTTCAAGTTGAGCGCCTTGGCCGCCAAATCGGATTTGGGATACAGGCTGAGGAACTCATCCAACTTCACGAGCGCCGCCTTGCGGGTGGCATCATTCGGCAGGCGACTGAGGCAATAGCCAAAGTAAAAGCGCGCCTGCTCCAACAGGATGGCGTTGCGTTGAATGTCCGCCGCGGAGTTGCCATAGGGATTGCCCGCCGGCGAAATGGCGGCGACCAGCGCGTTGAACTGCCGCACGGCATCGGTCAACTGGTCCGTGCGCCGGTAGCAATCGGCCAGCGCGAACATGGCCTGCGCCCGTGTCGGGCTGGGCTGCGACGACTCCAGATACAGCTTCATGCCCTCGATGGCCCCGGCGTAATCCTGATCGGCGTAGGCCTTCCAGGCGCGCTTGCTCAACGCCTTGGGGTAGTTCTGGTCGTCGGGGTAGTCGGTGATGATCTTCGCCAGATAGTTGTTGGCTGTTTCCTGGTCGCCCGCCTGTTCGGCCTTGCTGGCCAGATAAAACAGGATTTGCCCCGCCCGCGTGTCCTGCGAACAATACGTCAGGTAGCGGTCGAACAGATACTTCGCCATCTCGGCGTTGCCCGCGCGGTCATACAACTGCGCGGCGGACACCAGCCCCTTGGCGGGGATGTCGCTCTTGGCCGCAAAGCGCTCGCCAAGATAGTTCGCCGTCATCTTGGCATACAGCGAGTCGTCCAGATTCTGGTAGCACTGCAACAGGTTGGCCACCGCCGCGATGGACAGCTCGCCCGACTCCGGAAACCGCGACAGCACCTGGAGATATTCCGCCGCCGCGTCGGAATAATTCTTCGAGCGGAACAGGTTGTCCGCCATCATGAACTCGGTGCCGGCCGCCTTGCTGGCCAACGTGGTGGGCAGGTCAATCTTGACCTGCTTGCCGTACTTGGTTTCGAGGATTTCCTTGATTTCCTTGGCGGCCATGCCCGCGCTGGGGCCCCATTCGCTGTCGCCATATTTGATGAAGACGTTGTAATACTCGCTTAACGCGCCGCTATACGCCTTGATGGCCTCGGCCTCTTTGCCCGCCTGCCCGGCCAGCTTGTCGGCCTCCTCGCGGAACAGCCGCCCCAGCAGCGCGCGCGTGCCGGACATCGGGCTCTCCTTGAGCGGAATCCCCATCTCCTTGAGACTCTCATCAATGGGCTTGATGACATCCATGTACTCCATCAGCACCTTCTGCGCGCCCGCCGGGTTGCCTTTGGCCAACTCAATGTTCGCCAGCACCACGATGGAATCCACAAACTGCAAATCCATGCCGCCCCACTGAATCGTCTCGCAAATCTTGCGTGCCTCCTCCAGCAGCTTGTTCTTGTCGTCGCCGCCCTTGGTTTCGGCGGCGCGCACCAGCGCCTGCGCACGGTGGACCTGCATCGAACGCTTCATCTCCTTGCCGTCCGCCACATCCTCGACCCGCTGGAAGCTCTTGGCCGCGTCTTCAAACTGGCTGATCATTTGCAGCATCTGCGCGAACTGGTAGGCCGCGTCGCGGTAAAACCGCGCCACGTCGGTATCCGTCGGCTTTTGGTTTTCGTACAGCTTGAAAAAGCCGTCATAGAGCGCCCGCGCCTTGTCGTATTCCCCAATGCCGAAATAGTTGCGCGCCAGCGCCAGGCTGATCGCCTGCGCCTTGGGGTTGGTCATCCCCATTTCCTTGATGATCGCCTCGGCTTCGGGATATTGCCGGCGCTGAATCAGGATTTCCGCCTGAATAATCCGGCTGCGGTCCTTTTGCGTGGGGTCTTTCGCCAGAATGGCATCCACCACTTTTTGGGCAAAGTCGGTAAAGGGCGGCTGATGGGACACCAACCCGGAAGCGAACTTGAACTCGTCATCCACGCTTGCGCGGGCATCCCAGCCCACCAGCATCACCGTGGCCACCATTATCGTGCCGACCCACCTGCTCTTTTTCATGGTCGCATCCATCTCCTACAAAATGGGCTGTCTGCCAGTCGAACGCTGTCGCAGTCTCATTACCTGTTTATATCCGTTCAATGGGCTGATCGTCAACCTGATAAGATGATTTTTTGCCTCTTTTTAATCCGGCAGGCGTGCGGCCAGGACACGTTCGGCCATCCGGCGGGTGGCGCCGGCTTTGTTGGCCACGAGGTCGGCGGCGGCGCGGCCAAGGCGTTGGCGCGCGGCGGGATCCCCCAGCAATTCCAGTAAAATCCGGTGCAAATCGGCGGTGTCGCGGGCCTGCCGCCAGGCGGCGGCGGCGGTGAAATCGGCGGCAATCACCGCGAAGTTTTCCATGTGGGGGCCCACCACCACGGGCTTGCCGTCGCGCGCGGGTTCAATGGGATTCTGGCCGCCCGTTTGGGTGAGGCTTTTCCCGACAAAAATCAAATCGGCCGCCGCATAAAATCCGCGCAATTCGCCGGTGGTATCCACCAGCAACACGGCGGGACGCGCCTCGGGGGCCGGGGCATCGTCGGGGAAGCGGCTGCGCTGGACGTAGGACAGGCCGCGGCGGCGGATTTCGTCCAACACCTCCTCGCGGCGCTCGGCATGGCGGGGCACCAGAACCAGTAGCAGGCCGGGATGGGTGGTTTGGGCGGTTTGATAAAAATCGAGCAAGGCCGCTTCCTCGCCAGCCCACGTGGACACCCCCACCAGCACGGGATGGTCGGGCTTCACCCCCAGCTTGGCCAGCAGCGCGCGGGCGCGCGCTTCGGCGGTGGGCGCGGTCGCGTCAATGTCGTATTTGGCGCTGCCCGCGACTTCCACCCGCTCGGGCGGCGCGCCAAGGGCCAACAGCCGGTCGCGGTCCACCGCGCTTTGCACGCAAAACCAGTTCAGGCTCGGCAGGAGGCGGCGGGTGATCCACCGGAGCTTGCGGTAGCCCTGGAACGAGTGGGCGGAGATTCGCCCATTGACCAGCAGGACGGGAATGCCGCGTTGCCGGGAGTAGCGAATCAGATTGGGCCACATTTCGTTTTCGATGAGCACCACCACGCCGGGCCGGATGCGCCGCAACGCGCGGGTGACAACCCCCGGCACATCCATTGGAAAGTAGAGCGTGACATCCGGGGCATGCACCTTTTTCAAGGCGAGGGCATGGCCGGTGGAGGTGTTGGTGGTCAGCACAAAGCGCAAGTTCGGGGCGCGGCGGCGCAATTCATCCATGAACGAAAACGCCACGGCCAATTCGCCGACGCTGACCGCCTGAATCCAGATGGGGCGGCCGGGCGCGGCGAGTTGTTCGGCGGTGGCCCGGTTATACCACGCAAAGCGCTGGGTAAAGTCGCGCGCATAGCCGCCGCGCCGCAACATTCGCCAAATGAAGTGCGGCAGCAAAAAAGCAAAGGCAATCGGAAACAATAAATTATAGATCCACCAAATCACGGCATAAATCCCTTGTTCATCTGTAAGATAGGCAGCAGCACGGCCAGCGCGATCAACGTCACAAACAGGCCCACCACCAGCGTCAAACCAATTTCCAGCACCAGCATCCCGCGCGTGGCGAGGCGGTCCCAACTCTGTTGAAAACGCTGCGCGGCATTGTCGAGCAACCCGATCAGGTTGCCGCCAGCCTCGCCCGCCTGTATCCAGGCCGCCAGCGACGGGTGCAGCGGCTGGATGCCGCGAATGACCGCCACCAGCGGTTTCCC
>CAZNGD010000047.1:0-10833 GCA_964572295.1 uncultured Verrucomicrobiota bacterium | reverse complement strand
GGCGAGGTTCAGGGGGAGTTGGGCGGCGGCGCTGGTTCTCATGCTGTTGGCGGGGTGCGCCACACCCCCGGCGCCGTCGGTGACGGATGAAGATTGGGTGTCGCACGTGACCACCGGGCGCGGGCTCTATGCGCGCGGCGATTATCGGCGCGGCGCCAGCGCCTTCGAGCGGGCGCAAGTCCGCGCGCGGGCCTTGGATGATGCCGACGCGTTGGCGGTGGCGGCGGTCAATCGGGCGCAGTGCCTGCTGGCGGAAGGCCGGTTGGGCGCGGCGCAAACGGCCATCGCGGAAGCGTTGGCGGACCCGCGCGTGAGCCGTGAGCGGCGCATGGAATTGCTGGTTGCGGGCGCGCAGGCCGATTGGGCCGCAGGCCAGACCGCCACGGCGTTGTCGCGTCTGGACGAGCTGCGGCCGATGCAGCCCGCCGCGCTGGTGCGCGCGCAAGCCGCCGTGCTACGGAGCAAAATCCTGTTGGCGCAGGGGGATGCCACCGCCGCCGCGCAGGTGTTGACGGCGGACCTGACGCGAAGCGAATGGCCGCGCGTGCCACCCTCCTTGCGCGCGGCCCGCGCGGCGCAGCAGGCGGGTATTGCCGCCGCGACGAACGATCCGGCGACGGCCCAGACGCTCTGGGACGAAGCCGCGCGCCTGTGGCAACAGGCTGGCCGCTTGCCGGAGATGGCGCGCGCGCTGGCGGCGGGGGCGCGCCTGGCCCTGGCCGCCAACGATGCCCCCGGCGCGGGCGAACGGTTTTATCGCGCGGCCCGCAGCCTCTGGGCGCAGGGCGCGCAATCGGAAGCCGTCGCCCTGCTCCAGGAGGGTCTCGCTTGCGCGGAAGCGGCGCCCGATTCGCCGCTGGCCCAAAAATTGGCCGCGCTCCATGTAACATTTCAGGCCGAGCAGCGACTGACTAAATGATGGGCGGAGGACCGAAATGAAAAAATGGTGTTTGATGGCGAGTCTGTTGCTGGTGGGCGCCAGCGCGTGGGCGGCCAAGGAAATGAGCGTGCAGGTGCGCGACGGCCAGTTGCGGAACCGCGCCTCTTTTTTGGGCGCGGTTGTGGCCAACGTGACCTACGGCGACCGGGTGACGGTACACGCGGAGCAGGCCGGCTGGAGTGAGGTCAGCACGGCCGCGGGCGCGCGCGGCTGGATTCATGGCTCGGCCCTGACCCCCAAGCGCGTGGTGTTGACCGCAGGCGCGTCGGATGCGCAGGTCGGCGCCAGCGGCGCGGAAGTCGCGCTGGCGGGCAAGGGCTTCAGTCAGGAGGTCGAAGCGGAATACAAAAAGCAGAATCGGAATCTCGACTACACGTGGGTGGATTGGATGGGGCAGCAGACCCGCACCGCCGAGCAGTTGGTCCAATTCCTGAAACAGGGCGGCTTGGCCCAGTAGGGAGCGACCAATGAAACACGTTGCATTCCTTCAGAAAATGGGCGGGCTGCTGGTGATCGCCAGTTTGGCGCTGACCGCAGGCTGCGAAACCGTCAATCAGCTCGCCGCCGCCGCCGCCGATGTGGCCGCCGCGTCCGGCGCGATTACGCCGGAGCAGGCCGAGAGCAGCAAGCGGGTGAGCGCCGCCGTCACCAAGACGTTTCAGGACATCACGCCGGAGCAGGAGTACTACATTGGCCGCACGGTGGCGGCGACCGTGCTGACGCAATACAAGCCGTGGCCGGCCGCCAATCTGAATGTCTACCTCAATCAGGTGGGCCAGGCGCTGGCCCGGTTTTCCGAGCGGCCGGAAACCTTCGGCGGCTATCATTTTTTGGCGCTGGACTCGGCGGACATCAATGCCTTTGCCGCGCCGGGCGGCTTGATTCTGGTGACGCGCGGCCTGTTGGCCTGCTGTCAGACGGAAGACGAGTTGGCCGCAGTGCTGGCGCATGAAATCGGCCACGTCGAAAAGCAGCACGGGTTGCGCGCCATCCGCACCGGCCGCCTCAATTCGGCGCTGACCATTTTGGCGGTCGAGGCCGGCAAAAATCTGGGCGGCGAACAGTTGGCGGAAGTGACCAAGGCCTTCGATGAATCCATCAACGACATCACGGCCACGCTGATGAACAGCGGCTATTCGCGCAAGCTGGAATATGAGGCCGATGCCGCGGCGGTGGGTATTCTCCGGCGGGCGGGCTACCAGCCCGGCGCGCTGGTGGCCATGCTGGAAACCATGGCGAAAAACTGGGACTCCTCGCGGCGCGACTTTGCGGCGACCCATCCCGCGCCCGCCGAGCGCATCGCCCAATTGCAGAAACTCGGCGTGGCGACCACCAAGGCTTCCGCCCCGGCGCGCCAGCAGCGTTTCCTGGCGGCCACGCAGAGCCCATAAGCCGGGAGTGGCGGGGCCGATGAGCAAAAAACTCCGGTACGGCCTGCTGGCCGGCGTGCTGGCCACCGCCGTGGCGGGCCTGCTCCAGTGGGGCGGGCTGCTCGCGAGCTGGGAAAATCCGTTGGCGGATTGGCGCGCGCGCCTGCTGGCCAAACCTTCGGCGGCCACCAGCGAGATCGCGCTGATTCTGGTGGACCAGGCCAGCTTGGATTGGGCCGGCCAGAACATGGGGCTCTCCTGGCCGTGGCCGCGCGAAGCCTATGTGCCGGTGCTGGATTATCTGACGCGCCACCAGGCGCGCGCAGTGGCGTTCGATGTGCTATTCACCGAGCCGTCCGGCTACGGCGTGGAAGACGATGAAGCCCTCGGCGCGGCGGCGGCGCGCGCCGGGCGCATGGTGGCGGCGGTGTTTCTGGGAACCACCACCACGCAAACCACGGACTGGCCGGAGTTCGCCAAACCGAATCCGTTGCGCCTGGAGGCGAGCGCAGCCTGGCTGGCGGAACAACCGGCGGCGCGCACGGAAATGACCTCGTCTGCGGCGGCTTTCCCCATTCCTGAACTCACGACCAATGCCGCCTGGCTGGCCAACGTGCGCGAAGTGCCGGACAGCGACGGCATTTTTCGCCGCGCGGTGCCGCTGCGCTTTTTTGCGGGCCGGATTTTGCCGTCGTTGGGCGTGGCCTGTTGGCTGGCCGGGCAGGAGACACCGCCCACCGGCCAACTGGCCGGGCGCACGCTGACGCTGCAAGAACAGCCGATTCCACTGGATGACTCCGGGCGGATGATTTTGAAGTTCCGGGGGCCGTCGGGCACGCATCCGGCCTATTCGGCGGCGGCGGTGATTCAATCCGAGCTGCGCTTGCAGGAAGGCGCCACCCCGCCCATCACGGATGGCCGCGTGTTCAAGGATAAATATGTGGTGTTTGGATTCAGCGCGCCGGGGCTGAAGGATTTACGGCCCACGCCCGTGGCGGCGGATTATCCGGGGCCGGAAATCCATGCCACCATGCTGGACAATCTGTTGACCGGCGACTTCCTGCGTGATGTGCCGCCGCTGGCGGTGTGGGGGTGGACGCTGCTGCTGGCGCTGGTGGCGGGCGCGGGCGCGGCCGCCGCCCGCACGGGCTGGCAAAGCGCCTCGTTGGCAGTGGGCATGATTTTCCTGCCCGCACTCGCCGGGCTGGCGGCGTGGCACGCCAACTGGGTGCTGCCGGTGGCGGGCCCCCTGACGAGCGTAATCCTGGCCCTCCTGGGCGGCGCGGTGGTGAACTTCATCCTCGAAGGCCGCCAAAAAATGTTCATCAAGGGCGCGTTCAAACACTATTTGAGCGCGGAAGTCATTGAGCAGATCATGCGCGACCCCAACCGCCTCAAGCTGGGCGGCGAGCGGCGCGAATTGACGATTTTCTTTTCCGACTTGCAGGGCTTTTCAGCCATTTCCGAACGCCTCCCCCCGGAAGAACTGACCCGCCTGCTCAATGATTATTTGTCGCTGATGACCGAAATCATTTTGGCCGAAGGCGGCACGCTGGACAAATATGTGGGCGATGCCATCGTGGCCTTTTGGAATGCGCCGTTGGCGCAGCCGGATCACGCGGTGCGCGCGGTGCGCGCCGCGTTGCGATGTCAGCGCGCGCTGGCGGAACAGCAGGCGGATTATGCGCAGCGGATCGGCGGGCCGCTCAAAATGCGCATTGGAATCAACACCGGCGCGGTGGTGGTCGGCAACATGGGCTCCCGGCAGCGCTTCGATTACACCATGCTGGGCGATGCCGCCAACCTGGCCTCGCGGCTGGAAGGCGCCAACAAGGCGTTCGGCACCCACCTGATGCTGGCCGAAAGCACCTGGCAGCAAACCGCCGGCGCGTTTATTGGCCGCGAGCTGGCGCAACTGACGGTGGTGGGGCGCAAAACCCCGGTGCGGGTTTTTGAAGCCACCGGATTGGCCGCTGAACCGCTGGCCGACGACACGCGCGCCTTCACCGCCGCCCTTGCGTTGGTTCACGCCGGCGATTGGGCGGCGGCGGCGGCGGGTTTCGCCGCGTTGGCCGCCGATCCCGCCGCGCAGGTCTATGCCGCCAAGTGCCGCGAGCTGGCCGCCAACCCCGCCGCCACCTGGGACGGCATCTGGAACCTGACCGAAAAATGAGGACGGCATGAACATTTGGTTGGGCGGCGCGCGCGGCAGTTTGACGGTGTCGGGGCCGGAATACGCGCGGTATGGCGGCGACACGTTCGCCGTGCTGGTGGAAGGGCAGGATGGGGCGCAACTGCTGGTGGATGCGGGTAGCGGGGTGCGGCGGTTATTGCCCCGGCTGCGCGCGGGTTATTCGCTTTTTTTCACGCACACCCACCTGGACCACCTGCTCGGCCTGCCGTTATTGGAGTCGTGCTGGCCGCGCCAGCTTGTCCTGCCGCGCGGCGATTTGCCCGCCTCCTTGGCGCGCGTTTTTTCGCCGCCGGTTTGGCCGGTGGAATTGCCGGCTGCGGCCACGGCCGTGCCCCCCATGCCAGCTGCGGTTGGCGGGCTGGTGATCGGCTGGCACGAGGTGGCGCATCCGGATGGTTGCGTGGCCTATCGGGTGGATGAACCCGCCACCGGCGAGCGCGTGGTGGTGGCCACCGATTGCGAATGGGCGGCCATGACCCCCGCCGCGCAGGAGTCGTTGGTGGAGTTTGCCCAGGGAGCCGGCCTGCTGGTGTTTGATGCCCATTACCTGCCGGAGGAATATCCGGCTCATCGCGGGTGGGGGCATGGCACGTGGGCCGATGCCGTGACAGTGGCGCAGCGTTGCGCCGCCCGCCAACTATGGCTGATCCATCACAAGCCCAAGCGCACCGATGCCGAATTGACGGCGTTGGCGGCGGCCGCCGCCGCCATTTTCCCGGGCGCGCAGGTGCCGATTCCGGTCTGAATCGCCGCGCCCCAGCCCCCCGGCGCGCGCGGTAATCCGGCCGGGATTTTACCGTGGTAAAACGCGGTAAAATGGGGGCGCATTTTTGATTGATTTTTACGGTTGCCGGGCCGATATTGATTGCAGAACGGTTGGCCGGTTGGCCCGACTGAAAATGAGGTGCAGGGATGAATGTGGTGGCGGTCGTTTTGGGCGGTGGGGAAGGCAAGCGCTTGCAACCCTTGACGCGGGATCGGTGCAAACCGGCCGTGCCGCTGGCCGGCAAATATCGTCTGGTGGACATCCCGGTCAGCAACTGCATCAACAGCGGTTTCCGGCGCATTTATGTGCTGACGCAATTCAACAGCGTTTCGCTGCATCAGCATGTGCAGGGCACGTATGTTTTCGACCAGTTCCACAGCGGCTTTGTGCGCATTCTGGCCGCGCAGCAGACCCCCGGCAGCGAGAGTTGGTTCCAGGGCACCGCCGATGCCGTGCGCCAGGGCCTGCGCTACATCATGGACCGCGAGCCGGACTACATCCTGATTCTTTCCGGCGACCAATTGTACCAAATGGATTTCCGGCCGGTGCTGGCCGCGCACGTGCGCAACAAGGCCGAAGTGACCATCTGCACCAAGCCCGTGCCGCGCGCGGAAGCCGGCGCGCTGGGCATCATGCAGGCGGATGAAAAGGATCGCATCGTGCGCTTTGTGGAAAAGCCCGGCGATACGCCGCTGCTCGACGAACTGCGCGAACCCGGCCACGGCCCCGAACGCTACCTCGCCAGCATGGGCATCTATGTCTTCAACACCCGCGTGCTGCTGGAGCTGTTGGACAACGAGGAAAAGGACTTCGGCAAGAACATCATCCCCGCCGCCATTAAAAATCGCGCGGTGTACCGCTATCTGTTCGAGGGCTACTGGCGCGACATCGGAACCATCCGCGCGTTCTGGGAAGCCAACATGGAGCTGGCGGAAATGGTGCCGCAATTCAATCTCTATAACGTGAACGCGCCGGTGTACACCCACATGCGCTACCTGCCGCCATCGAAGATCAACGCCTGCGACCTGAACCGCGCGCTCCTGAGCGAAGGCTGCATCATCACCGGCCACCGCATTTTGCGCTCCATCATTGGCGTGCGCGCCAAAGTGGGCACCGGCACCGTGCTGGAGCATACCGTCCTGATGGGCGCGGACTGGTACGACCCGGAACCCCTGCCGCCCGATCAAATCCCGATGGGCGTCGGCCGCGACTGCTTCATCCGCAACGCCATCATTGATAAAAACGCCTGCATCGGCGACGGCTGCTACATCACTCCCGACGGCAAGGAGAACATGGTGACCGATCAATACACCGTGCAGGACGGGGTGATCGTCATCCCGAAGAAGGCCGTCATACCGGCCGGCACGCACATTTGACATGGGCGCCGGGGGCGCGCCGGGGGCGCGCCGGGGGCGTCAGGGCGCTTGGTAGGCGGGCAACGCGGCGCGGTGGCGGGGGCCCACCACATTTCCTTGCGGCCCCGTGCCGCTGGGCGGCGCGGCGGGGGCGCGTTCCAGATGTTGCCGGCGGCAGTCGGAGATCAGCCGGTAACACTGCGTGATGTGGTCCGCAATGGGCACCCCGGCGGGCGCGCGCGGTTTGATGGCCTCAAACGCCTTGGCCGCCTGGAACGCCTGGTCTTCAATTTCGGCGGGCAGATGCGCCTGCGTTTTGTTGTTCAGGAAGTCGCGGTATTGCGCCAACGCGCGATTGAACAACTGGGCGCCGCGCAGATAGTCCGGGTCCGACCATTTTTCGCCGGGTTGGAGCGGCGCGGCGGGCAACGGCGACGCGGCCGGGCGGGCCGGGGTGGGGGGGGGCGGGGGTGTCAGCGCGGCGGCCGCTTCCGGATGACGCAGGCGGCGCACCGTCAGCGCCAACTGTTGACAGCGGGCAATATAATCGGCCAGCGGCACGGTCGCCGGCGCCTGCTCGCGCCGCGCCGCAAACTGCGCGGCGGCCTGGAGCGCGGTGTTCTCGATTGGTTCCAGCCCAACCGGCGGCAACGGGCTGTTCGTTTCGGTGCGGTAGCGGTCCAGCGCCTGATTGAATAGCCGGACCCCCTGCAAAAATTGCGGATCATCCCAGACCGTGGCCGAAAGAAAATCCAGCGCGGTGGGATCGGTGATGGGCGCGGCCGGTTCCCCGGTGGCGGCGGGGGCCGCCGTGGGGGAGGGCGCGTCAGTTGCCGTGGCGGGCGGCGTGGCAGCGGAGGCTTCCGCCGCTTTTTCCGGGAACCAGTACGGCAGCCAATGGTCCTGAAAATGCCACAGCACATTGCCCAAAATGGCCATCAGCAACAGCCCCACCAGCGCGAAGGCCAGCCGCTTTTTCCTGGGACTGGCCACACTCAACGCATAGGCCTCGGCTTTCGTCAGCCGAATTTTTTTGCGGGCGGGCGGCGGCGCTTCTTCCGGGGTGAGCTTGAATTCTGACATGGCGCCAGAATGCAAAACTGGCGTAAAAAAAACAACGCTGGAAAACGCGGCGCGCGGCGGCGCGGCGGCGCGGCGAAACCCGCGCGCGGGAAAGGCGGCTGTTGCTTTCCGGCGGGGAATGCTACAACGTGCGGGCATGAACGTGTGCATGGATATTCAGGCGGCGCTGGGCCAGCGGGCGGGTGTGGGACGCTATGTCCGCGAGTTGCTATGGCATTTGGGGCCGCTGGCGGGCCCGGATCGCATCTCGGCTTTTTTCTTTGATTTCAAACGCCGGGGCGTGCCGGAGCTGCCGCCCGCCGTGACGTTGCGCTCCTGCCGCTGGTTGCCGGGCCGCATCGCGCAAAATGGCTGGAAACGCCTCGGCTGGCCGCCCTACGAATGGCTGGCGGGCGCGGCGGATGTGTATCACTTCCCCAACTTTATCCGCCCGCCACTGGGCCGAGGAAAAAAATCGGTGGTGACGATTCACGACGTGTCGTTTTTGCGGATGCCGGAAACCACCGCGACGCGCAATCTGGCGTGGCTCTCGGCGGAAATCCACCGCACGGCGGCCCGGGCCGATGCCATTTTGACGGACAGCCATTTCTCGGCGCGCGAGATTGTCGAGCTGCTGCGGGTGCCCCCGGAAAAGGTCTTCCCCATTTGGCTGGGGCTGCCGCAATTCGGCCCGCCTCCCGCGCCGGATGTCGCCGCCGCCACGCGGGCGAACATCGGCCTGCAACGGCCTTATCTCCTGATGGTGGGAACAATTGAGCCGCGCAAAAATATTCCGTTCCTGATCAACATTTTTGAGGCGTTGTCGGATTTCGATGGCGATTTGGTGGTGGCCGGCGGCCTGGGGTGGAAAACACGGCCGACGCTGGAGGCCATGGCCCACTCGCCGCGCCGCGCGCAAATCAAACTGGTGAAGCACATGAACGATGCCCAGTTGTCCGCGCTCTATGCCGGCGCCGCGGCGTTTGTGTATCCCACGCGCTACGAGGGCTTCGGGTTTCCACCGCTGGAAGCCATGAGCCGGGGCTCCCCCGTCATCGCGGCGCACAACAGCTCGCTGCCGGAAGTGTTGGGCGACGCGCCCGCCTGGGTGGACGGCTTTGATGCCGCCGAGTGGGCGGCCACCGTCCGCGCGGTGTTGGCGGACCCGGCGCGGACCGACCGCATGCGGGCGGCGGGGCTGGCCCAGGCGGCCAAGTTCACCTGGGAGGAAACCGCGCGGCAAACGTGGGCGGTGTATCGCCAACTGGCATAGCCCTCCCCTCGGGGGCGGGGGGGGCGGGGGGATAAAAAGGCGCGGGCAGGCCTTTTTTAACGGGAGGATTCTCTTGACGTAACTGCCCAATGGGACGTATGTTCCAACCGTGGATCAGTCCTTGGGTGGAAATGGTCTGGAAGGTGAGGGTGACATGGCCAATGAGAAGCAAAATCTAACCAAACGCAACTTGGCGATCCGTATTGCCGAGGAGACCGGCTTGACGCAGCAGCAGGTGCTCGACGTCATTCAAAAAACTCTGGATTCGCTGATGGATGCGCTGCGCGAAGGTCAGACGGTGGAGTTTCGCAAGTTCGGGGTCTTTGATGTGCGCGAGCGCCGGCAGCGGATCGGGCGCAATCCTCATCAGCCCGATCAGGTGGTGGTGATTCCCAGCCGCAAAGTGGTGCGCTTCCGTCCGGGCAAGGACATGAAAGCGCTCTTCAAATAAGTCCGGGATTCAGCACGTAATCAAGTCCACGCCGCTTCGGTCGCGGCGGCAGCAGGGAAGTTTTTATGTCTGCAACCACTCAACCCGTCCAGGGAATGGCGGATATTGCCGCGCCGGAAGTGCTCCTGTGGCAGCGCTTGGAAGCCTTGGGCCGCGCGGTGCTGCAGCGCTACGGCTTTGAAGAGCTGCGCACCCCAATTGTCGAGTTTGAGGCCGTGTTCACCCGCTCATTGGGCGAGACGACCGACGTGGTGCAAAAGGAAATGTACGTCTTCGAGAAGGGCGGGCGGCGGCTCTGCCTGCGGCCGGAAGGCACGGCCGGGGTGATGCGCCACGCCGCCGGCTTGGGTGGGCAGGAAACCGCCGGCGCGCGCTGGTTTTATTTGGGGCCCATGTTCCGTAGCGAGCGGCCGCAGGCGGGGCGGCGGCGGCAGTTTCATCAGTTGGGCGTGGAGTGCCTCGAACCGCCATCGCCGTTGGTGGATGCCGAGATCCTCGCGCTGCAAGTGGATTTGCTGCGGGCGTGGGGCATCGGTGATTGCCGCGTGCGGCTGAATACGCGCGGCGAAGCGGGCGACCACGCACGGGTGGCGGACGGTCTGCGCGCGGCGCTGGCCCCGCATGAGGCGACGCTGTGCGCGGATTGCCAACGGCGCATCAACGAAAATGTATTGCGCGTGCTGGACTGCAAAAATGCAGCGTGCCAAAGCATCGTGGCCCAAGTGCCGCCGCCGACTTCATTCATGAGCGAAGCCTCGCGCGAGTTTTTGGCGCAGGTGGCCAAACATCTGGCCGCGCTGAACGTGGCGTACGATTTGGACCCCCTGCTGGTGCGCGGGCTGGACTATTACGAGCACACGGTGTGGGAAATCGCCAGCACCGCCCTCGGCGCGCAAAACGCCGTGGCCGGCGGCGGCCGCTACCGCATGCAACTCGGCAACCGCGAGCTGACCGGCGTGGGCTTCGCCATCGGCTTGGAGCGGGTGGTGGGCGTGCTCCAGGCCCTGGGACGCGACGGCGCCTTGCTGGCCCCGCCCGCGCCACTGGTGTGGCTGGTCGGGCTGGGCGAGGCCGCCATGCAGCAAAATTTGATCTTGATGATGCAACTGCGCACCGCCGGCCTCGTGTGCCGAATGGCGCCCGGCGGCAGCCTGAAATCGCAGATGCGCGCCGCCAACAAAGCCGGGGCGGCGTGGGCGGTCATTCGCGGCGATAACGAACTGGCCGCCGACGTCGCCGCCGTCAAAAACATGATCAGCGGCGAACAACAAAACGTGGCCATGGCCCAACTGGCCACCACCCTCCGCGCCCCGCCCCCCATCTCTAGTCTCTAGTCTCCAGTCTCTAGTCTCCAGTCTCTAGTCTCTAGTCTCCAGTCTCCCGTCTCCCGTCTCCAGTCTCTAGTCTCCAGTCTCTAGTCTC
>CAZNGD010000046.1:0-11186 GCA_964572295.1 uncultured Verrucomicrobiota bacterium | reverse complement strand
TCCTGTTGATTCCTGTTTTCCTGCTTGGCGCGATGGTTTTCCACACCGTGGAAAAGGGTGTTCAGAGGGCAAGTAGGAACGCCGAAGCAAGCAGGAACACAGGAAACCCAAGAACGCAGGAAAAAGCCAAATGCGGCGGCTGTTGAGGTGGGGATGTATGCCGCTGCTGGCTGGGGTTTTGCCTGACCTCTGATCTCTTGCCTGAATTCTCAGGTGGTGGGGGAGAGGAGGGAGTGGTAGAGGGCGATGGTTTTTTCGGCGGTGTGGCGGATGTGGAAGGGGCCGGTGATGCGGTCGCGGGCGGCTTGGCCCATGGCGCGGCGGCGGTCGGGGTTATGGAGTAAATCGAGGAGGGCGTCGCGCAGGGCGGGGGCGTCGCGCGGGGGGACCACGAGGCCGGAGCGGTTGTGTTCGACCAGTTCGGGCAGGCCGCCAACGTTGGTGACGATGGGGGGCACGCCTTGGGCCATGCTTTCGAGGATGGCTTTGGGGAGGCCTTCGCGTTCGATGGAGGGCATGACGGCGATATCACAGGCACCGGCGAGGGCGGGGGCGTCGGGGCGGTAGCCGAGAAAATGGATGTGGGGGTGTCGCCCGATTTGCCGGCGGATGGAGCGGTCGCGCACTTCACCAAACAGCAGCAGGTGGTAGGGTGCGGTGGGGGGGATGTCGCGGAAGGCTTCCAGCAGGACGTTGACTCCTTTGACGGGGCGGATATTGCCGACGAAGGCGACGACGGTGGCGTCCGGCGGGATGCCGCAGGCGGTGAGCGCGGCACGGGGGGCGGGGGTGTACCAGGCGGGGTCGTGGCCTTTCCAGATTACGGTGAGGCGCGCGGCGGGGATGCGGAGTCCTTGCAGATAGGTTTGCACGGCGTGGGAGACGCAAATGATGCGGTCCACGCGCGGGGATAAATAGGAGAGGCGGGAGGCGGGGTCCAAGGGGTGCAGGTGGCCCATTGTGCCGCGGTAGCCGATGATTTTGGGGGGCGTGGGGAGGTGGCGGGTGGCCCAGAGGGCGGTGGAGAGGGCGCGGTTGCTCAAGGCGTGGATGATATCGAATGAGTGCGCGGCGTGCAGTTGGCGGTAGAGGCGGATGGCGTCGCGGTCGAAGCGGTTGCGGAATTCGTGGGTGACAAACGGGATGCCGTGTTCTGTGCACCAGTCGTTGGCGCGGGTGCCGGGGGTGTTGATGGCGAAGAGTTCCACGCCGGCGCGCGGCAGGGCGGCGGCCACGTGCAACTCCACGTGGTCGAAACTCAAGCCCGCTTGCAGTACGCGTATCATGATCGGATCACCGGGCATGATAGCAGGGCGCGGCGGGTTGACGACCTTTTGTTTTCGTTGTCTCTGCCCTCGACAGGGGGCGGGGGCGGGAGTAAGGTACCCGCCTTCATGCCTGAAATTGGCACATTTGAAATTTTGCACGAGGACGGGGAGTCGCAGGCCCGGCTGGGGCGGCTATGGACCGCGCATGGGCCGGTGGAGACGCCGGTGTTTATGCCGGTGGGGACGCAGGCCACGGTGAAGTCCATGGCACCGTGGGAGCTGGAGGCGCACGGGTGCGAGATTTTGCTGGGGAACACCTACCACCTGAATGTGCGGCCGGGGATGGAAGTGATTGAGCGTCATGGCGGGTTGCACAAGTTTCAGGATTGGCGGCGGGCGATTTTGACGGATAGCGGGGGCTATCAGGTGTTCAGTTTGACGCATCTGCGGCGGATGACGCCGGAGGGGGTTTGGTTTCAGTCGCACGTGGATGGCACGAAGATGTTCATGGGGCCGAAGGAAAGCATGGCGATCCAGCGCATCCTGGGGTCGGACATTGCGATGGCGTTTGATGAGTGTCCGCCGTGTCCCTGTTCGCCGGAATACGCTTGCCAAGCGGTGGAGCGCACCCTATCGTGGGCGGCCAGTTGTGCCCAACAGCCCCGGGCGACGGGGCAGTTGGTTTTCGGCATTGTTCAGGGCGGCGTGGACCCGCGGTTGCGGGAGCGTTGTGCGGAGGGCTTGCTGGCGCTGGGCGCGTTCGATGGGTATGCCATCGGGGGCGTGAGCGTGGGCGAGCCGGAGGAGCTGATCATGCCGGGAGTGCGGATGACCGCGGGCTTGCTGCCCCGGGAGCGCCCGCGCTACCTGATGGGCGTTGGCCAGTTCTGGCAAATGGCCGAGTCGGTGGCGCTGGGTGTGGACATGTTCGACTGCGTGATGCCGACGCGGCTGGCGCGGCATGGGACGGTGTTCACCCGCCAGGGCCGCTATTCGGTCCGGGCGGCGGTGAACCGTCTGGATGAGCGCCCGCTGGAGGAAGGCTGCACGTGCGTGGCGTGCCAGCGGTTCAGCCGCGGGTATGTGCGGCACCTGCTCAACGTGGGCGAAATCCTGGGCGTGCGGCTGACGGCGCTGCACAATATGCACTGCTATTTTGATTTTATTGCCCGGATGCGGCAGAGCATCCGGGACGGGTCATGGTCGGCGTTCCGCGCGGAAACGGCCCGGGTATATGGACCGCAGGCGCCGGGACCGGGCGCGGCGGCGGGAGCCTGATGGCAAAGAGGAGAACGGGATGATGAAGGGTTGGATGATGTTGGCGATGGCGGCGCCGCAGGGCGGCGAGGGCGCTCCGGCGCAATCGGGCGCGTTCATGTTCATTTGGCTGGGGCTGATGATTGCCCTGTTTTATTTCATGCTGATCCGCCCGCAGAAGCGTCGCGAAAAAGAGCGCCAGGCGCTGTTGGGCGCGGTCAGGACGGGCGACCGCGTGCTGTTTGCCGGGGGCTTCCTGGGCGTGGTGGCGAATGTGAAGGACAAGACGCTGGTGGTGAAGATTGCCGATGGCGTCAAAGTGGAAATCGTGCGCGGCGCGGTGTCGCAGGTGCTGGACAAGGGCGAGACGCCGGACGGCGCGGAGAAGAAATAGGCGCGGGGAGCGGCAGGGTTTTGGCCGGCGGCGACCGTCGGCGCAGTGGAGAAAACGCGAGGACGTATGAAGGCAGCAATCTGGAAATGGCTGATTTTGGTGGTGGTAACCGCATGGAGCGTGGCGCTCATCACGCCGCCCAAGGAGAAAATCAAGCTGGGCCTCGACCTGCAGGGCGGCACCAGCTACACGCTGGAGATTGACGACACCGCAGGGCTGGTGGGCAGCGTGAGCGACGCGCGCGACCGCGCCGTGGAAGTGGTCCGCAACCGCGTGGACTCCATGGGCGTGGCCGAGCCGACCATCTATCCCGATGGCGAGCGGCGCATCATTGTGCAGATTCCGGGGATGAAGGCCGAGGACCGCGAGCGCGCCTCCGCCAACATCCGCAAGGCGGCGTTTCTGGAGTTCCGCATGGTGCACCCGAAGAACGACGACCTGATTCGCAATCTGTTTGCCGACCGCAAGGTGCCCGATGGCTACGAAGCGGTGGTCATTCCCGGCCGCGCACAGGGCGATGCCTGGGTGCGCAAGGGGCCGCCGCCGACCGAGGCCGAGCGCGCCGCGCTGCGCCGCTTTGAGGAAAAGGCGGGCTATGACCTGCTGCTGGAAAAAGTGACCGAGCAGGGCCGGGATTATTTTGTGCCGCATTATGTCAGCCGCAAGGCGGAGCTGACGGGCGATGCCCTCAAGAGCGCCAACGTGGACTACCAGCAGTTTGGCCAGCGCGTGGTGCAGATTTCGTTTGATGCGCGCGGGCGCAAGAAGTTCGCGCAACTGACGGCGGACCACGCGCCGGGCGGGGTCAAGAATCCCGATCCCAACGGGCGGCATTATCTGGGCATTGTGCTGGACAACACGCTGTATTCGGCGCCGTTCATCCGCACCTCGATTCCGGGCGGCGAGGCGATCATCGAAGGCAACTTCTCGCTGGAAGAAGCGCGCGACCTTGCGCTGGTGCTGCGCGCGGGCGCGTTGCCCGCCCCGCTGCGGGTGATTGAAGAACGCAGCGTGGATCCCACGCTGGGCGTGGACTCCATTCAAAGCGGCTGGCGGGCGGCCGGGCTGGGCTTTGTGGCCGTGGCGTTGTTCATGGCGTTGTATTACCGCTTCGCGGGTCTGGTGGCGGTGTTGGCGCTGGTGTTCAATCTGGTCCTGCTGCCGCTGGGCATGATCATCACCGCCGGCTTCTTTAGTTTGATTGGGGGCGGCGGCGGTCTGGGCAGTTCCGGCGTGCAATTGCCGGTGCTGACGCTGCCGGGCATTGCCGGTATTGTGCTGACGGTCGGCATGGCGGTGGATGCCAACGTGCTGATCTTTGAGCGCATCCGCGAAGAAATGCGCCTGGGCAAGCGGTTCGGTGCCGCCATTTCCGCGGGCTACGACAAGGCCTTCTCCACCATTTTCGACTCGAACCTGACCACCCTGCTGACGGCCATCATCCTGTTCTGGATGGGCTCCGGCCCGGTGAAGGGGTTTGCGGTCACGCTGACGGCGGGCATCATTGCCAGCATGTACACGGCCATTGTCGGCACGCGCATGGTGTTCGACTTCCTGGAAGGCCACGGCTATCTCAACCACCTGACCATGTCCCAGTGGGTCAAGGAAACCAAGGTGGACTTCATGAGCCACCGGTGGGTGGCGGGCATCCTCTCGCTGGTGGTCATTGCGGGATCGCTGACGGTGGCGGGGTTCCGCGGCCGCGCGAACTTCGGCGTGGACTTCACGGGCGGGCAGCAGCTCACGCTGACCTTCACGCAAAAGGCCGAGGTGGATACGCTGCGCGCGGCGTTGGCCGGCGCGGGCCTGACCGATGTGGGCATTCAGTATCAACGCAGCGGCACCACCGAAAAGCAAAACGAAGTGCTGGCGCTGAAGGTGGGCGGGCCGGAAGCGGGCGCGCAGGCGCAGCAGATCCTCGCCGAGCAATTTGCCGACAGCCACTTCAAACTGCTGCAGGAAGACACCGTGGGCCCGCAGGTGGGCCGCGAGTTGCAGCGCAGCGGGCTGATCGCCATTGGGCTCTCGCTGGTGGGCATGATTCTCTACATCACCATCCGCTTCGAGTTTTCGTTTGCGGTGGGCGCGGTGGCCGGGTTGCTGCACAGCCTGCTGATCACCATCGGCCTCTACTGCGTCTTCCAGCGCCAGTTCTCCACCACGACCATTGCCGCGCTGCTGACGGTGCTGGGCTATTCGGTCAACGACACCATCGTGGTGTTTGACCGCATTCGCGAGACCCGCAAGCTGCGGGCCGGGCGGCTGGATGCGGGCATCGTCAACGAGAGCGTGAACGCCACGCTGTCGCGCACGCTGTTGACCTCGCTGACCACGTTGTTGAGCGTGGTGATGCTGCTGGTGTTCGGCGGCGGCGCCATCTTCGACTTCGCGCTGGCGTTGTTCATCGGCGTGGTGGCCGGCACGTACTCCTCGATCTTCATCGCCTCGCCGATCATGCTGGCCGTGCGCCCGCGCGTGGCGTTGGCGCCGACCGGGAAGTGACGCGATGCTGGTGCGCGCGGAACGCAATTGGGTCACTCCCGGCGATGAAAACGGGGCGGCCGCCCAGATGGCGCAGTCGTTCCATTTCACGCCGGCCATGGGCCGCGCGCTGGTTACGCGCGGCCTGACCGACCCGGCGGAAGTCGAGCGCTTCCTGCAGCCGCGTTTGGAAGACCTGACCGACCCGTTCGAGCTGCCCGGCATGGGGCCCGCCGTGGACCTGATTTTGCAGCACATCGAGCAGGGCAGTTCCATTCTGGTGTATGGCGACTACGACGTGGACGGCGTGACCGCCACCGCGCTGATGATTGCCGTGCTCAGCGCGTTGGGCGCCATGGCCACGCCGTTCCTGCCGCACCGCATCGAGGATGGCTACGGCCTCGGCGTGGAGACCCTGCACCGCTGCGTGGAGACCTATCGGCCCAATCTCATCATCACGGTGGATTGCGGCACCAGCTCGATTGCGGCCGTGGAAGAAGCCGCGCGGCTGGGCATTGATGTGGTGGTGACCGACCACCACGAGCCCACGGCGGAAGGCGTCGCCGCCGCCTGCGCCATTGTGAATCCCAAGCTGGGCAACTGCCCGGAACACGTCCGGATGCTCGCCGGCGTGGGCGTGGCCTACAAGGTTTGCCACGGGCTGATCACCCAAGCGCGCCACCGCCAAATCCCCGGCGCCGAAAACGTGGACCACCGCACCTTCATGGATTTGGTGGCCATCGGCACCGTGGCGGACATCGTGCCGCTGCTGCAGGAAAACCGCATTCTGGTCTATCACGGCTTGCAGTGCCTCAACCAAACCCAATCGGTCGGCGTGCGGATGCTGATTGAAGCCGCCGGCATCACCGGCCCGGTGGACACGTACCACATTGGCTTCATCATTGGGCCGCGCATCAATGCCGCCGGCCGCCTGGGCCATGCCGATGCCGCGCTGGAGCTGGTGATGACCGAGCAGGAGCCGCGCGCGCGCAGCCTCGCGCAGCAGCTCGACGAAGCCAGCCGCAAGCGGCAGGAAATCGAAGACAAGATCGTCGGCGAAGCCTGCGAAGACCTCGACCAGCGTTTTGATGCCGACCGGGATTTCGGGTTGGTGGTGGCGCACTCCAACTGGCACACGGGCGTGATTGGCATTGTGGCCTCGCGCATTGCCAGCCGCTACAACCGCCCCGTGGTCGTCATTGGCGTGGATGAGGACGGCGTGGGCCGCGGCTCCTGCCGCAGCGTGCCGGGCTTCGATTTGCTGAGCCACCTGCAGCAATGCTCGCCCCTGCTGCGCCGCTATGGCGGCCACGCCATGGCCGCCGGCTTGGAGGTGGACGCCGCGCGCATCCCGGCCTTCACCGAACAATTCAACGTGGTCTGCGCCGACACCCTGCGCCACGGCGACCAGCGCCGCCAACTGCAAGTGGACGCCTGGATCCAGCCGCACGAAATCGGCGACGCGCTCTATCACGACCAAAACCGCCTGCGCCCGTTTGGCCACTCCAATCCGCTGCCCGTGTGGGCCGTGCGCAACGTCACCCCCCGCTTTGCCCCGCGCGTGATCGGCGGCAAGCACCTCAAACTGATTTTCCCGATGGCCGGCAAGGACCGCGAAGCCATCGGCTTCGGCATGGGCGACCGCGAAGTCCCGCCCGGCCCGCTGGATATCGCCTTCAACCTGATCCTCAACCGTTTTCGGGGCAGTGAATATCTGCAACTGCACTTGCAGGACTTCCGCCCCAGCCAGGCGCGGGAATGAGCCGCATGGCCGGGGCGCGCCGCCCACGACTTTTCCACACGGTGGAAAACCTTTCATCCCGCGGGGGCGGGATTTTCCACACCGTGGAAAAATTGGGCGGTTTTTTTCCACACCGTGGAAAAATCGGGCGGTTTTTTTCCACACCGTGGAAAAATGGGGCCCAATCGTTCCACACAATGGAAAACCTTTTTTCGGATTTCCCACACAATGGAAAACCTTTGGGGATGTTTTTCCACACGGTGGAAAAACGGGGCGTTTTTTTTCCACAGTGTGGAAAACCCCGCCCACGCGGGATGAACTTTTTTTCCCACGGTGTGGCAAAGTGCGGGGGATGGGGTAGGTTGACCCATTGGCGCAGTGTCGTGGAGCAAGCATGAGCGAACCTGAAAATCCGTTTCCGCTGCCGTATCCGGCGATTGACCCGCTGGAGTGCAAGGCGTGTGGCCGCTGTATTGCGGCGTGCCCCAAAAAGGTGATCCGCATGGGGTCGCAGCTCAATGCGCGCGGCTACACGTTTGCGGAGTATGTGGGCGCGGGGTGCATCGGCTGTCTGAATTGTTTTTATGTGTGCCCGGAGCCGAATGCCATCGCGGTGCATCTGCCGGCGCGGCGCGCGCCGCAACAGGAGAAGTGAAGGCATGGCCACGCAATTGGTGAAGGGGAACACGGCGGTTGTCATCGGCGCGCTGTATGCGGGGTGTGACAGTTTTTTTGGGTATCCGATCACGCCGGCGAGCGAGATTCTCCACGAGGCGGCGGCGAAGTTCCCGCCGGCGGGGCGGCGCGTGGTGCAGGCGGAGAGCGAAGAGGCGGCGATTAATATGGTGTATGGCGCGGGGGCCACGGGGCGGCGCACCATGACGGCATCGTCGGGGCCGGGGATCAGCCTCAAGCAGGAGGGGATTTCGTATTTGGCGGGGGCGCAGGTGCCGGCGGTGGTGGTGGATATCATGCGCGCGGGCCCCGGGCTGGGGAACATCGGCCCCGAACAGGGCGACTATAATCAGGTGGTGAAGGGCGGGGGCCACGGCAATTACCGCAACCTGGTGCTGGCGCCCGCGAGTGTGCAGGAGATGTGCGACTTCACCATGCTGGCGTTCGAGCTGGCCCAGAAGTGGCGCATGGTGGCGTTTGTCCTGGCCGATGGCGTGCTGGGGCAGATGATCGAACCGCTGCGCTTCCCGGAAACGAGCGTCCACCCGCAAACGGATACGAGCTGGGCGGTGGCGGGCACGGCGGAGACGCGGCCGAATGTGGTGACGTCCATCTTTCTCAACTTCGACAAGCAGGAGGCGTTCAACCGCCAGTTGCAGGATAAATATGCGGCGGTGGAGGCGGCGGAGGCGCGGCATGAGGAGTATCTGCTGGAGGATGCCGATGTCGCGCTGGTGGCGTACGGCATCAGCGCGCGGATCGCCCAGGGCGCGGTGGATGCCGCGCGGGCCGAAGGGCGGCGCGTGGGCCTCTTCCGCCCCCAAACGCTTTATCCGTTCCCGGCGGCCGCGCTGCAGGAGTTTGTGGCGCGCGGCGGCAAACAGTTGATTAGTGTGGAAATGAGCAACGGCCAGATGCGCGACGACATCAAGCTGGCCATCGAGTGCCGCTGCCCGGTGCACCTGGTCAGCCGGCTCGGCGGCAACCTGGTGACCCCGGCGGAAATTTTGGCGCAGGTGCGCGCTTGCGCGCCGTCGGCGTGAGGTGCGGAGTGAACCCCATGGAAAAAGTGATCGCAACCCGCGGCCTCTACAAGACGTTTCCCCGCAAGGGCGACTCGGCGCTGACGGCCACCCACTACTGCCCCGGCTGCGAACACGGCGTGCTGCATAAGCTGATCGGCGAGGCGCTGGCGGACCTGAATCTGCAAGACCGCACCGTGATGATCAGCCCCGTCGGCTGCGCGGTGTTCGGCTATTACTATTTTGACACCGGCAACATCCAGGTGGCCCACGGCCGCGCGGCGGCGGTGGCCACGGGGCTCTCCCGCACCATGAATCAGGCCGTGGTCGGCGCGTATCAGGGCGACGGCGATTTGGCGTCCATCGGCCTCAACGAGACGCTGCAAGCGGCGAACCGCGGCGAAAAACTGGCGGTGTTTTTTGTCAATAATTCGGTGTACGGCATGACCGGCGGCCAGATGGCGCCGACCACGCTGGTGGGCGAAAAAACGGAAACCTCGCCGGAAGGGCGCGACCCGTTGCAAATGGGCTACCCGCTGCACATGGCCGAGCTGATCAACCAGTTGCAGGCGCCGGTGTACATCGCGCGCGTGTCGTTCTCCAACATGGCCAAGCTGCGGCAGGGGCGCCAGGCCATCCGCAAGGCGCTGGAAATTCAGCGCGACGGCAAGGGCTACGCCTTCGTGGAAGTGCTCATGGCCTGCCCCACCAACCAGAAAATGAACGTGGAAGCCGCCACGCGCTTCGTGGCCGAGCAGATGGAAGCCGAATATCCGCTGGGGATTTTCCGCGACCGCTCCGCCGAGGCCGTGCCGATTGTCCGCAGCGAAAGCGATTACCGCAAGGAAACACTGGACCGCCTGCTGGGCTTGGATACGGATCAGGCGCCGGACGCGCAACTGGACCCGGCCGCGCCCAAGTGGAAAATCAAGATGGCGGGATTCGGCGGGCAGGGCGTGTTGAGCATGGGCGTGATTATGGCGCGGGCCGCGTGCCGCGCGGGCAAGTTTGTTTCGTGGTATCCTTCCTACGGCCCCGAACAGCGCGGCGGCACCGCCAATTGCGGCGTGGTGTTCGCCGGCCAGCCCGTGGGCTCGCCGATGGTGACGCAGGCGGATGCGCTCGTGGCGATGAACCGGCCATCGCTGGAAAAATTTGCGGCGGAAGTCAAACCCGGCGGCTGGCTGTTGTATAACGCCGCCATCGGCGGGTTTGCCGCGCCGGCCGGCGTGCGCGTGCTGGCCGTGCCCGCCAACGAAATCGCCCAGGAGGGCGGCAACCCGCGCGGCGCCAACACCGCCATGCTGGGCGTGCTGGCGGAGCTGGGCGGCTTCGGGCTGACGGACGAACAATACCGCGAAGCCATCGCCGCCCATTTTGCCGGCCGCGAAAAAATCATTCTGCAAAATCAAGCCGTCTTTGCCCACGCCCGCGCCTGGGCCGCGCAGCAGCAAATTCCGCACTAGAGCATTTTCATCCATGATGTAGCCGTTCCGTCTACCGCATTGGGCTTGGCCGTTGTCAGGCTGCATCGAAATGGCGCTGCCATTCCGGCTTCGCCTTCCTCGGCCAAGCCCAATTCGCTACGGCCTCCCGGCTACATTATTTCTCCAAATGCGCTGGCGTGAAAAGCGCGCGCGCCGTGCGCCGCGTGTCGTGCGCCGCGCATTGCGCCGCGCATTGTGCCGCGCGTTTCGGGCGCGCATCGGCGGCGAGGTCGGATGGAGTCCGCAGGCGCATCACAACGTGGCCGCCCGCGAAAAAAAAGCGATGACCGGCGAAAAAAATGGGGGCGGGCCAGAAAAAGTACCGTCATTTCGTTCAGTAAAAACGGGGTTTTTGTGAAAAAATGAAAAAAACGAAAAAAAAGGGGTTGACGGGCGATGGGTCTATGGTACTCTTGGCGGCACTTGAATGGATCAGGTTGTGAAAGCGGCCAGTGAAGTGAGAGTTTGGTTCTGTTAAAAAATGTGATCTGGCCATTGACAGATAAGCCAGTCAAAGGATGGATTCACGACGGAATCAATTAAGCGAGCAGGGCGACCTGCCGCTGCGCGGTTCTGGAGTCCCTTGAACGACAGGGAAAGGGATGACGGGATTTTGCGCGTTTTTTTGCTCTTTTGAAAATGGAATAAACGTTCATGTAACACCGCTTCGAATCAGAAGTGGTGTGGTAAGTACAAACAGCTTGTGTTGAGTCATAAGTTAATTCTTACGAACGGCCGGACCTAAACCGGCCGAAATCGAAAGGATCAACCACTCGGTTTGGCGGGCAACCGCCGGGCCACCCATTTTATATGGAGAGTTTGATCCTGGCTCAGAACGAACGCTGGCGGCGTGGATTAGGC
>CAZNGD010000045.1:0-11264 GCA_964572295.1 uncultured Verrucomicrobiota bacterium | reverse complement strand
CAAATCGCCACTGTTCTTTGCCTACGCCCCCCCAAAAAAAACAGTCTTCTCCTGACACCCAAATTCCAGTTCATATATTACAATATGTGAAGTCACTTATTGTAATAGATGAATTCACATATTGTAATAAGTGAACTAGAGTCGTTATCCATATCCGGTTGGAATACAAATGGATACAGGCCAAAAGAAACCTGACGACGGCCGTATGGCGCTTATACGGCCGTCATCAGAAGCGAAGCGAACAAGCGTATGGACAGGAAGCCAGGCCTTAAGAGGCGAGGCGTTTCATGAACAGGGTGCAATCGCCGGGCAGGCCGGCAAACACGGGGCGGGTGGCATAGGCCAACCGATTCATTTCAGTATATCCCTGCTTACGGAAGGCGCCGGCGGATTTGATGTTCGTGGCCTCGGAAACCAAATACTCGTATTGCTTGTCACGCAACAGGCTCTCCAAGCGGCGAAGCAATGCCATGGAAATTCCCGCACGCCAATAGGGCCGGGCCACCGCCAGATAAAAGACGTTGGTTCCCTTGCCGGGCAAACCGGCTAATGGTCGGCTGAGTTCCTCGAAAAAATCATCCATCTGGCCCAGCGCCAAACGGTATTCCGCTGGCACCACGCGCAAGGACTGTCGGTAGCGTTCATCGTCAAGACTCAAGGCAATGCCAGCCAACTGATCGGTATCAGTATCCAGGGCGGTAATGGCCAAATGGTCTTCAAAGCATTGATCACAAATCGTACGGACATACGTGGCCGCAAAATCTCGCGACAGATGAAGCGCCTCGGTCAGGGGCTCCAAGCTGGGGAAAACATCAACGAGCAAGTCAGCAGATTCACGCAGTCGTTCAGCAGAAAGTTCCTCAATTTGTATATTCATCGGGTGGGAGCGCAAGGCTCCCGCTAGTTGCCGGCGTACTTAGGTGGCTGGAGTGCGGTCTTGAGTGTTTGGGGTGATCTCAGACCGCCAAGGCGCTGGCGTTGGGCCACACGACAGCCGCTGGTGTCAGGTGGGCCACAAGGGTCGTAATGATGGCGGCGCGTTGCAACAAAACGGCATCATTCGCAGGCGCAGAAAGCAAAAGCCCGGTGGAATACCAGGCCTGATCAGCGACTCGCTGGACAATGGGGTTCATTGAAACGAGCAACATCCTACGCCTTCCCTTTATGCTGTCCAGTATTTTTCAGACTAAACATTAAATATTTGCATTCTATTGCCTCCCTGTTGGTTATAAATTGGCTCCTGGCGATAAACAGGTTCAGGTATCCTGCAAAAATAGTGGGCCTTTCCCCCAGATAGATTCCGGTTTTGCCAACAATCTCGGGGCTGTTTGTACGATTAAACAGTACCGTGTTGGGCTTTAAGGCGATAGGCCTGAACTTCTTGCGCGTCAGAGGCGCAAATCAGGCATTCCCCGTGATTTTTCAGCTACAGATATTCCCCATGAGCAGAATCGGAATTTTTCCGTCCGGTTTGGATTTGGCCGAAGTTCCATAATCAAATGATTTGCACAATTTCGACAGTGCAACACCTTCCCATCCATCTGGCAGGGCGCCGGACTCAACCTCCATTTTTCGGAAAGGATGTCACCCTTCCGGAAATCCCAACTATTGACGGTCTACAACACAACTGTTCACGAGCCGACCTGCACCGCGGTGAACTGCCCGCCGTTGCCGATCAACAGCACCCGGCTTTGCGGCAGCCAGCGCAGCCAACCCCAGTAGAACAGATTGTTGGGCTGGCCCGTCATCGTGTTGCGCGTGATGGACACCGCCGCTTGGCCGGGAACCGGTTGGACCGCGCCCGTGGCCAGCGAAATCCGGCGCAATTCGACCAAGTCCTTGCCATTCTCCTGTTTGAGGCCAAAATGGAAGAGCCATCCGTCACCCAAAGCCGTGGACCGATAATACAGATTTCGGTATCGGCGGGTTTCGGGCTGTATCGGCAAGTCGGCTCCGGCCCCTCGATTTTGGTTGGCGAAAAGCAGGTGGCCCGCATCCGTCGCCGGATCAAACGTCGCGACCCCGTAATAGAAGACGTATTGCGGCGTCAGAACCCGGTTCACGTAGAGTTCCACGGTGCCGTCGGCGCCCACCGTCACCGCGCGGGCCGGCCATCCCAGCGCCAGCACACGCCGGAAGCAACCGTCGGCGAGCCTGTATTCCCACAACTGGCCATCTGATTCCTTCTTCTGGCCGCTGTTGACCATCAGGAGCAACCGGTTCCGGGGCGCATCGTAGACCATCTTCTGCAGGTGGAAGCCGTTCGGCACGGAGTCTAGCGGGGTTTCCGGACTGGCGCGCAGCGTGGAGACAATGACTTCGCACGATTTTACCGCAGGATCATAGCGGACCAGATATCCTTCGCTGCCCTCTGCCCCGCACCCGACGTACAGCGCGCCACCAACCGGACGCACCGAATGGATGAAATCACTGGGCAAGCCATCGGCCACGCCGACGCGGATGGGATCACCGCCCCGCACCTGCAGCGGCAAGCCATAGAGCCCGTCGCCCGAGGTCGCCAGCCACAGATGCGTTTCAGTACAAGCGGAATCTTCGATGAAATCCCCCGGACAGCGGGAACGCAGGTTGTAAAACTGTTCGCCCCAGCAGGTGTTCACCTGAATCTTTCCAAGAACATCCGTACGCCCGTCGGCCAAATCCACACGCAGGACTTCAATCTCCGGATTTTTCGTGGCTTCGTAATGCCACTGGTATCCGCGGTAGGCATAAAGCGTCCGTTCATGTTCGACGTGCAGCCCCGCCAGGCGGTTCCGCCAGTCTTCCGGAGCGGGCGTCTGCCATAGGACGCGCATGTCCGCAGAAGCGTCCGGTGCCGGATCGGGAGCGGCGGGCGGGGCGACCGGCGTCTCCGGCAAGACGCGCAGCAAGCTCTGGAGATCGCGCCGCGACAAGTTGAAGCGGCGATAGGCGCGATCGTTCCGGACGGCCTTCAATCGCCACAGCACAGGCTCCCGATAACGCTCATAGTCCACTTGACGGTACTCCATCATCAGCAGAATCGTCCCCGAAATATGGTGGTTGTCGAACATCGCCAGGGCGATGTTGTGGAGTTGGGCATCTTCCCACTCCTTCTTGGCCCGGGCATCCCAGGTTCCCCGGGACGGACCGGCGGCGCGCGCCGCCAATTCATACAGAACGGGCACGTCACCGGCCGGCGTTTCATTGGTTGCCGCAACCCCTTCCAGCGCCAGCGTGATGATTTGCCCGGCACGGCTCTCGAAGTCTTCCCGCGCGACGGCAGGACCGCCCCGCGTTTGCAGGCTGAAATCGACAAGGAGCGAAAAGTACAATCCCTCCAGCCGCACCGTCCGGCGCGAATGCTCCGCAAAACGCTGGGCCACTGCGCGCATCCCGCGCACGTACTCGTCGTCGAAGGGAATCCAGCCCTGGCCGTCCCACACATATCGGTATCCCCATCCACAGAGGCTGTGCAAGGTATTGATCACACCCGCGTCGTGGGGCTGGGACAAATCCGCCTCCCGCCGAAACCATTCATTCAGCCGGGCGTTCAGAATCCCGAAAAACTCGGTCGCATCCAGACAAAGCACCCGGGCGGAGGAGGCCCGGAACTGCAACTGCTCGGAGCAGTCCGCTGGATAATAGGCCGGCACGCCGTCGAAACCGTTGATGGAGTGCAGGGGAACCGCGATCCGGCTGGTTTCAGCCGGATTGACCGTCAGGCCCAAGACCCGTTGATAGCGACGGCGCAGGTCGTCGAACTCGTTGCGGAGGGGAGCCCCGGACGGGATGCCGAGCTTGCACTTGGCTAAGGCGGAAACGAAATTGTCTTTACTCTGGCTCCCGGCCTCGGGATGCCAGACTTGATGCCGTTCTTCCATGTCCAAGGTACGCCGTAGCAGATCCAACGCCCGTTCGAATTCGTTGGTCCGGGCCAGGGCATAGGCCTGTTTCAGCAACACATCCGCATGGGCGGAAATCTGCTCGGGACGGCCGGGATCCAGCGCATAGGCCGCATCCAAGGCTTGGATCGCCGCCGTCGCGAGCCCCCGCTCCCACAGGATCTTGCCTTGCGTCCGGAACCGATTGGCCTCTTGCGTGCGGTTGCCCGCCGCCGCTTGCGGTGCCGCATGCAGCACCTCGGCCAAGGCCGCTTGCAGCCGATCCGCCAGCTCGGCCGCGTCCATCGGTCCGACCACCTCCGGCTGCGCGATCAAGGCGCCTCCCGCATCCGTCACCCGCGCCAGCACCTTCATTTCGCCATCCGCCGCCCCGCGACGGAAATCCAGTTCCACCAGCCGCAGTGACACCAGCAAGGCCGCGCTCTTGGACTCGCCCCCCGGCAGCGCGTTTTCCGAAACAACCGCCTCCAGCCGCCGACGGTCAAGAGTCGCCAGCGCCGGATTCGCCACCAGCCGGCGGTCGAGCAAATAGGCCACCGTCTCGCAGAACACATCCATGTTGCGCGGGAACTCCGCGTTGCGCGCGCCCAACATGCACACCGTGCCCAACGCCCCCGCGCGGCTTCGCTTCTCCAACGCCGCCGCCACCCCGCGCATCATCTCGCCGGCTACCGCCTCGATGTCCGTTTGGGCGATCCCCTCGTTCCAATACGACACGCCCGTCGCCGTATCCAGCACCGCGAAGCCGCCCGCCTCCTTGCCATCCGGTGTCGTTTCCAGCACGCCGACCACATCCGCCCGCAGCAGCTTGCCCGCCGCCACACCCGAGGCATCCTGTTGCAGCGCCAGCGACTGCTCGCCCAGCACCGCACGAATCGCCTGCCGCTCGACCAGCTCGATCCCTCCCCGCGACGTCAGTTCCGCCGTCGCCACATCCAAATACTTCTCCGAATCCGCATTCAACGTCGTCGCGATCAACGCCACGCGCGAAGGAACCGGCGATTGCGCGACACTCCACGTCGCCAGGAGAACCGCGATGAAAAACCCCGCCCAAACCGTCCATGATCTGTTCGTCGCCATTGCGTTTTCTCCGTCTTTATTCGCCAATGTTCACCGCGAAAATCCGGTTACCGTTGCCCGCCAGCAGCACCCGGCTTTGCGGCAGCCATTTCAGCCATCCCCATTGATACAGATTTGACCCCGGCTCGAATCCCTCGATGACTTGCACGGCGCCGGTTGTCAGCGAAGTCCGCCGCAAAATTCCCTGCTTTTTCCCGTCCACCGTGATGCCCGCAAAATGATAGAGCCAGCCGTCCGCAACCACCGCCGCGTCGTGGGACATGTCGCCGATCAACCGCGTAGTGGACAGCACCGGCAGGTCGCGGCCCGCCCGCTTGTTTTTGGTCGCAAACACCAGTCGGGCGAAATCCCGCGACGGCTCGAATTCGATCCCGCCATACCAGCCGCCTTTCTCGCGGATGGGCCGCCATTCGTTGCGGCAATAGGGGTACATCCAGAGCTTGCCATTGGCGGCCGTCTCTACGAACCGTGCCGGCCTTTCGATGGACAGGATTTGCCGGAATTTGTCCGTGTCCAGGCGGTATTCCCACAAGCCGGTCGCCGGCTGCAAATCGCCGTTGTTGAGCGCCAGCAGCAACCGGTTCCGTGGCGCATCCGGCACGATCTTGGTAATCTGGAAACCGCCTTTTAGCGAATCCAGCGGGGTTTCAGGACTCGCCCGCATCGTCGAGGCCAGCACCCGGCAGCTTTGGCGTACCAAGTCGTAGGCGACCAGATAGCCTTCGGTCTCGTATTGGCCGCAGCCCAAAAGCAACCGGTCGCCGGAAACCGCCACCGAGTGAATCACGTCGCTGGGCAATCCGTCGGCTGCCCCGATGCGGACCGGCTCGCCGCCGCCGGCCAGCGGCACGCCGAATACGCCGTCGCCGGATGTCGCCAGCCACAGGTGCGTATCGGAAAGCGTCGAATCCACGATGTACCAGCCTAGGCAGCCGCGTGCAGGCACGGAATTGGGATATTGCTCGGCCCAGCAAGTCAGGGGCTGGATGGCGCCGATTTTCTCCATGCGGCCATCGGCCAAGTCAATGCGCAGGATATCCAGCGCACTGCCGTTGTTGGGCGTATGATTGGGCTGCCAGCCGGCAAAGGCATAGAGGATTTTCTCGCCTTGGGGCAACAGTCCTACCAGCCGGTTCCGCTGATTCGCCGGTTGCGGCGTCGCCCACAAGATTTTCGACGGACTGCCAGCCACTGCTGCCGGAACGTCAGCCGGCAAGGCTTTCAACATGCCGTCAATCTCACCGCGCCGGATGTTGATCAGCGTGAAGGAGCGGTTGTCCCGGGCCGCCTGCAAGCGCCGCAAGACCGGCAAACGGAACCGGGTAAAATCCGAATCCTCCGACCACAGGATCGTTTTAAGAATGGCACCGGACACGTAACGGTGATCAAACATCGCTTGCGCAATGCGCAACAGATCCTCGTGGCAGTCCTCCGAGTCCGCCACCGTGGCGGTTCTTGGCCGCTTACGGTGGAAGTCCTGGAGCTTCGCCGCCCGTGCAGCCATTTCCAACACGTAGCCGACATCTCCCGCCGGCATGGCCCCCGGCCGGTCGAACGCGGCCAGCGCATCGGCGACCATTTTCGACGCGACCGCCTTGACGGTTTCATCCGGCAGCTCGCGACCGTTCCGCTCCGCCACTTCCTGCTCAATCAATACGTCGAAATATCGCCCCTCCAATTGCACCACGAGGCGCGGATGCGACTGGAACTGCGCGGACACGGCACGCAGACCCCGCACGTAGGCCTCGTCGAAGGGAAGAAATCCGCGAGTATCCCAAACGTGCCGGTACTCCCTTCCGCACAGCTCGTACAAGGTGCCGATGATACCGGCATCGTGCGGACGGGCAAAATCCGCTTCGCGTTCCAACCAGCCCGCGAGGCGGCCATGGAGCAGCCGGAAAAACTCATCGGCGGTCAGGCTGAGCGACCGCACCGTATTCACGGGAAAACGCAGCTCTTCGGAAAAGCCCACGGGATACAAAGCCGACACTCCGCCCACATAGTTCTGGGCGGACGGATTGGACTTCAAACCCGAAGGCTCGCCGGGAATTCCCGTCAGCCCCATTTCCGCCAAATAGCGCAAGCGCAGAGCCTCGATTTCCCCTTGCACCGGACCCGCGGACGGGGCGTTGCGCCTGCATTTTCTCAGCACATCCAGCAAAGCGTCGCCGCCAAATTCACCCATGTGGGCATGGCGCACCTGCCAGCGGGCCTCAATGTCCAGCGCAGCCCCTCCAAGTTCCAGAGCCTGGGCAAACATCCCTTTATCGGCTAGAAAATACGCATAATCCATCACTTGCGAAACGTATTCCTCCAGTTGCCCGGTAGTCCCTGAATCCAGCGCGTAAGCCGCATGAAAGGCTTGGATGGACTGATCTCGAAGTCCCCGGTCGCGAAGAATCTTCCCTTGCGTCCGGAACCGGTTGGCCTCTTGCGTGCGGTTGCCCGCCGCCGCTTGCGGTGCCGCATGCAGCACCTCGGCCAAGGCCGCTTGCAGCCGATCCGCCAGCTCGGCCGCGTCCATCGGTCCGACCACCTCCGGCTGCGCGATCAAGGCGCCTCCCGCATCCGTCACCCGCGCCAGCACCTTCATTTCGCCATCCGCCGCCCCGCGACGGAAATCCAGTTCCACCAGCCGCAGTGACACCAGCAAGGCCGCGCTCTTGGACTCGCCCCCCGGCAGCGCGTTTTCCGAAACAACCGCCTCCAGCCGCCGACGGTCAAGAGTCGCCAGCGCCGGATTCGCCACCAGCCGGCGGTCGAGCAAATAGGCCACCGTCTCGCAGAACACATCCATGTTGCGCGGGAACTCCGCGTTGCGCGCGCCCAACATGCACACCGTGCCCAACGCCCCCGCGCGGCTTCGCTTCTCCAACGCCGCCGCCACCCCGCGCATCATCTCGCCGGCTACCGCCTCGATGTCCGTTTGGGCGATCCCCTCGTTCCAATACGACACGCCCGTCGCCGTATCCAGCACCGCGAAGCCGCCCGCCTCCTTGCCATCCGGTGTCGTTTCCAGCACGCCGACCACATCCGCCCGCAGCAGCTTGCCCGCCGCCACACCCGAGGCATCCTGTTGCAGCGCCAGCGACTGCTCGCCCAGCACCGCACGAATCGCCTGCCGTTCGACCAGCTCGATCCCTCCCCGCGCCGTCAGCTCCGCCGTCGCCACGTCCAAATACTTCTCTGAATCCGCATTCAACGTCGTCGCGATCAACGCCACCTGCGGCGCGGCCGGCGCGACAGCCTGCACCATGGCCACTGCTCCCCACAATCCAATCCCACAGACCGCGACCATCACACGTCCGGTTCCTGACTTCATACCGGCACCTTTCCTTCACTTCCGGTTTTCCACACTGTGGAAAATTTATTTCCACAGTATGGAAAACTCCGGTGACAACTCTATTTAACCAGTTTCGGCAGCAGGCGCTCCGCAATCTGCGCGGCGGCTTCCTGCAAGGCGGCCTTGCCGGCAATCTCCTCGGTCAGGTCCACCACCACCGTGGTCTGGCGGTCCGTGGCGATCACGCGATCGGTGGCGCGGTCAATGGCCTTCACTTCCAGGCGCGCCTTTACGCTGACCATGTTGCCACGGCGCATCGCGAACTCGCTGAAGCCTTCACCCTGAAGGAGCACGTCCGCCTGTTTCGCGGAACCGACTTTGGGGTCCACCACTTCAAAGCCCGTCTCGCGGCTCATGAGTGTGATTTCCGTCTCCGCAGCGGGATCTATCGTGATGCGCCCGACATGCCGCTCGGCAATGCTCACCAGCAAGACCGGCCGCGCCTTGTCGCCCAACGCGGCCCGAATCGCCGCGAGCCGTTCTTCCGGCTTCCTGGCAGGTGCCACCAGCTCGGAAGCCCGGGCGCTGATCGTCGCGCCCACTTTCCCGGCAAGCTCTTCGGTCAGGTCGCCGATGCCGTCCGACGCCTTGCCCTTCACCGATTCGCCCAATACGCGGCTGGTTTCCGTGCCGATGATACGCGCCACCAGATAGGTGGTTTGATCCGCATCAATGACCGAACCCGTCACCAGCACCTTGGCGCCGATCAGGTTGCCCACCTTCACGGCATCGGCCGGACTGACCATGCCGCTGAGATTCAGCTCCTGCTCCGCCAGCGTCTTGTCAATTTCCGCACGGTCCACCAGCAGCAGGTCCGGATTCGCCACCAGGGCGGCGAACAGGATATCGCTGGCCATGCTGCCGTATCCCTTGACGCCTTCGCCCCGTTCGTGGAACGGCAAAATCGCCGTGGGATACACCGTCATGCTTTCCTGGGCAGACGCGCCGAGACCGGCCAGAGCCAAGACGGCCGCTACAATCATCCATTGCCTATTCTTCATTGTTTCTCCTCCTGCTTTGATGTGATCCATTCCAATAATGAAACTAACAGATGGCGAGGCACGGGCGAACTCTCCCACGGGTCCAGCAAACCCGGCCCGATCAGCACCAGCGCGCCGCCCGCAGGCCAGCTCGCCTCGACGAAAGCCCAGCCGCCTTCGGGAACCACCGTCACTTCGGCGCCGGTGCGCGTGCCACCCAGCCGGAACGACGCGCGCGAAGACGGCACGTCGAACCGCTTGTCCAGCTCTCGGACGAATTCCGGGCCGTAGAAATGCAGCGTGGTCGGCCCCGACCCGCTTTCCGCCGGGCCGGGCGGCGCGAAAGCGCCTTCCGCCAGCGCCAGAACCACGACGTGCGTCCCGCCCGCCGCCGCGCGAATCGCCGCATCCATCAGCCCGCGGTTTTCCCGCAGCGAACAGCCCTCACCCACAATCAACACGCCCTGGCCCAAAGCGGCGAACGCCGCCGGATTCGCAATCCGCCGGTACGGCCAGCCCAATTCATCCAATCGCTGCGCCGTTTCGCCGGACGGATCAAACAAGCGCAAGTCCAGCTCCTGAAGCCATTGCTTGCGTTCCGCCGTTGGCGCCCGGCTGAATACAAAGACCGGATGCTCCAATTCCGCCAGTGGCTGGCGGCCCTCGTCCAGCAGCGTAACCTGCAAGCGGCCTTCCACCGCGATGCCGGCGCGCACGTCGGGCAGATCAATGGAAATGTCCACGCTTTCCGGCGCGGCGGGATTCAAGCGCACGCTCTGTTCGCGGCGCGCGATCACTCCGCCCCCCACTTCGAGGCTCCAGGCCACATGGCCGCCGACCTCGCGCGGCCCGCCGGACGCTTCCACGCGCCACGTCGCGGAAGTCCCGCCAAACACGGCAAAACGCCCGTCCAGCCAGCGCAGACCCGCGCTTTCCTCGGCTCCCACCGACCAGACAGCACCCGCGCAAATCCACGCCGCCAACATCCACCACGCCGTTTTCATCAAACGTTCTCCTTCGCCAGCGGTTCGATGGACTGATACACCCGGTATTCACGGCCCTCCACCGTCTGCGTCAAAATGCGTTCAGGCTTGCCTGCGGACAACACCCGCGTTTCGTACGTCCGCGGCAGGCGAGGTTCGGGCCAGGCGATCTCCGCATCCACCACATAGCAGCCGTCCGGCAGCCGATGCACCCACATTTCCAGACCGCCCGCCGCGCTGGGCTCCGGGGCGATTTCCACATATTCCTCGGTCCGGGTCAGCACGTCGGACGCCCAAACGGTCCGCCAGTCCTTCCGGTTTTGCTCCCGCGCCACGACGACCGTACGCACGACGAGGCGCTGAGTCTGCCGCGCCGTCGCCATCGCCTGCTCCGCCAACCCCAGGCGTAGGCCGTCGTCATCCAGCCGGACCCAGCGAACTTGGCCGGCGAACAGCGACTCCACCTCGTCGAGGATGTCGCGCCGCGCCGCGAGCTGCTCGGCGGTGAAATCCGCCAACGCCGCCGAGCCGTTGCCGTTCGCGGCATGGAGTTCCGCCAAACGCTGCTGCGCAAAATGCCAGCCGCCGCCCAGCAGCAATGCCAGCGCCGCTGCGACCGCCAGCCAGCGCGGCGCCGATCCGTGGAAACGAGTTCCTCCACGACGACCGGCCGACGGCGGCTCCGTCGCCAGCGCCGCACGGACCTTCGCTTCCAAATCCTTCAGCGCCGCATCCGCCGGACGATTCCGCGCGGCCCATTCCTTCAACTGTTGATCCAGTTTGTTCGTTTTCATGGCAATATATCCGCGAGTAGTCCCTTCAATTGACGGCGGGCTTCGTGCACCCGCCAGTACATCGTTGGCAGGGCGCAGCGCGCGATGCGCGCGGCCTCCGGAACCGGCATGTCCTGCAGAACCGTCAAAACGATCGCCGCGCGCAACTTGACCGGCAACCGCGCCAGCGCCTGGCGGATTCGCTCATCCGTCTCGGCACCCGC
>CAZNGD010000044.1:0-11314 GCA_964572295.1 uncultured Verrucomicrobiota bacterium | reverse complement strand
CCTTCAGGAAATCCGGCTGGGGCTGGAGTTGGAACTGGAACCCTGAACCCGCGCCAGCATGTCGGCGGGTGTCCCGCCGGTAAAATCCGGCACAAGGTGGTCCGCCGCCGCCAGCTCGTCCGGCGTGTGGCTGCTCAAGATCCCGATGGCCTTCATGCCGGCCGCGTGCGCGGCGGCAATTCCGGCGGGCGCATCTTCAAACACCACGCAGTGTTCCGGCGCCACGTTCAGTCCCGCCGCCGCTTGTAAAAAAATATCCGGCGCCGGTTTGCCGCGCGCCACATCCGCGCCCGAAATCGTGACCGGGAACCGGGCGGTCAGCCCGAGCGCCTGCAAACACAAATCCACATTGCCGCGCGGCGCGGAAGAGCCCACGGCGCAGGGGATGCCGAGGGTCTGCGTCGCCGCCAAAAATTCGAGAATGCCGGGGATGGGGCGAATGCCATCGCGGCGAATCCATTCGCGGTAGAGCTCTTCCTTTTCCAGGCCGAGGCGGTCGGCTTCCGCTTCGCTGACCGGCCAACGCAGCCATTCCCGAATGACCGCGCGCGTGCGCAGACCGCACTTGCCGATATACTCCGGGTTGGGGCAGGCGAAGCCGTGCCGGTCGGCCACGGCTTGCCAGGAGGCCACGTGGAGCCCGTTGGAGTCCACAATGACCCCATCCAGATCGAACAAAAACGCGGCGGCTTGCGGGGGCGCCATGGGTCAGGTCAACCCGGCCGGCGTAAAGGGCAGCGGATAGATTTCGCCAATGGTCGTCACGCTGATGTGCCGGATCTTGCCCTGCTTGGTGAGGTTGATGGCGATGATCCGCGCATCGGGGCCGGTGGCAAACTCGCGGATTTTCTGGCGGCACAGGCCGCAGGGCAGGGCGTAGCCGCTGCTCGATTGCACGGCGCAGGCCAGCGCCTGAAGCTGGAAGGTGCCGGTCTTGATCATGCCATTGATGGCATCCATCTCGGCGTGCGTCGTCAGCGTGAAATCAATCGTCTCAATGTTGCAGCCGACGTGGACGCGGTTTTTGATGTCGCGCAGCGCCGCGCCGCATTTATACCGCGAAAAGGGCGCGTAGGCTTTTTGGCGAATGGCGATGGCGGCCTGCACCAGCCGGCGATCGCCGGCCGACAGTTCGGCAAGGGTTACTTTTTTCATGGCGGGGGGACTGTAGCGCGCCGTGCGGACGCTGGCAATCTCAACGCGCGAATTGGGCAAACACTTTTTCCAGCGCGGCGATGTCCGCCCAGCCATAGGTTTCCAGCAGCGCGGCGAGGGGATCATCGCCCGCCAGCAGCCGATTGAAAAACTCGTCCCATTTGGCTGGCGGCTGCTTGAGCTGGAGAAAACCCACCAGATATTTGCCGGTGGCATAGAATGGCCCCACGGCATCCACTTTGGGATCGGTGTTGAGCGGGTAGCTCGTGGCGTGCAGCAGCTCGGTGAGCGGCGTCCACCGCGCCAGCGGGGGGAACGCATTGCGTTTGCCCTGTCCCATGCCGCGCGCCGCGCGGTAGGCAAACTCGCCGTAGTATTCCGCCAAACCTTCGTTCAGCCACAGCGGCAGGCGAATCGGCAAAAACCGGTTGAACACCAGATGCGTCATTTCGTGGGCGAGGGTGCCCATTTTGTCGGCGGTGCCGGTGCCGATTTCCTGCAAATACATTACCAGGCCGCGCACGAACGAGGCCGCCCACGGGTCCAGCCCCGGCGTGTTGGCCACCACCGTCTGCCAACTGCGCGCGTCGCGGAAAATGAAAATATGCGAACGCACCGGCGCAAGCCGGTCCTTCATCTGCGGCAAATCGGCGGCAATGGCCTGATAGAATTGTTCGCCGAGGCGCGCGACTTTGGCCGCGAACATTTTTTGGTCGTGGTGCAGGATGAAATGTTCGGTTTGCAGGTGCTGCCACTTGTAGGCCGGGTTGTCCAGCAACGCGATGTCGGCCGGCAGGAGGCCGGTGCGCTCGACTTCGGCGGCGGTAATATCGCGCATGGCGGGTTGGCTCTGGCTGACATCGCGCGCGGGCGCCGCGCCGGGCACGGTGGGCAGCACCGGGGGCAGCGCCCAGCCGGTTTGAGCAACCCCCAGCAGGAGCAATCCGAGGAAAATCATCCGCTTTTTCATGGCATTCACCTTCAGGGCATCGTATATAGTGAAAAACGCATCATGCAAGGAAAACCCCAAAATACACCGCCCCCATGGGCGGCATCCGGCTCGCTGGTGGCCTTCTCCGCCGGCCGTGGGCGCACGGCGCGGCGGCTGGACGGATTCTACCGGCCGGGGCCGCGTCGCGGCGCGCCGCTGCTGGTGTTTGTCCACGGCATGGGCAGCAACTTTTACCGCTCCGCGCTCAAAAAGGAGTTTTTGCAGTGCGCGCCCGAACACGGGTTTGCCGTGCTGTCCTATAACAACCGCGGCGCGGAGCGCGGCACGGAGGACGAACCCTTCAGCGCCTGCTTGGCCGATTTGGATGCCGCCGTCGCGTTCGCCCGACGGCAGGGGCATCGCCGACTGTTTTTTATCGGCCACAGCACCGGCTGCCAAAAAATTGTGTTCTGGCAATCGCGGCGGCGGGCACGCGCCGTCGCCGGTCTGGCGCTGCTGGCGCCGGCGGATGACTACGCCATTACCCGGCAGGCGCTGGGGCGGCAGTTCGACCGCAAGGTGGCGTGGGCGCGCAACATGGTGGCCGCCGGCAAAGGCACGGCGCTGATTCAGGCGCTGTACGAGCGATTCACCGCCGCGCGCTTTTTGAGCATCGCCAATCCGCGCGCCATCGAAGCCAACGTCTTCCGCTATGCCGGGCCGCTGACCCATTTTCGGCGCGTCCGGTGCCCCATGTTCGCGCTCTTTGGCGAGGCCGAGGAATTCGCGGCCCTGACCCCCGCCGCCATGCTGGATGTCTTGCAGCGCAAGGCCACCACGCGGGATATGCAGACCCAACTGGTCCCCGAAGCCAACCACAGCTTCAAAGGGCATGAAGCACGGGTCGCCCAGGCCGTTTGCCAATGGGCGCGGGAACGGTCCCCATGCGGTTGACGGGCGGCAGTCATGGCGGCCGCCGGTTGACGGCCGCCGGAGCCGACATCCGGCCCACGCAGGACAAGGTGCGCGCGGCCATCTTTTCCACCTTGGCCAGCGTGATCCCCGGCGCGCGCGTGTTGGATTTATTTGCCGGCAGCGGCGCGCTGGGTCTCGAAGCCTGGAGCCGCGGCGCGGCGTGGGTGGAGTGGGTCGAATGTGCCAAGCCGGCCTTGCGCTGTCTGCGCGCCAACCAACGCGACTTGCCGGTGCCGCCGGAGGCCGGGCGCATCGTGGCGGCGGATGTTTTCCGGCTGTTGAACGCGCCCTACGCCGGCGAAGGTTTTGATCTGGCGCTGGCCGATCCGCCCTACGAATTGGCCAAGGAGCAAGACTGGGAAACGCGGCTGGCCACCGCGCTTGAACAATCGGGGTGGCTGCGCCCCGGCGGATTTTGGGTATGGGAAACCGAAGGCAAAACCGCCCCACGGGAGTTTCCCGGCTGGACCCTGTTGCGCGACCGGTCCTACGGGGCCACGCGCATGGTATTGCGGAGGAAGCATGAATAAAAATCTACAGCGAATGGCGTTGGTGGGCTTGGGGCTGCTGCTGGCGGGGTGCGCGCGGGAATCCGTGCTGCCGGGCCGTGTGGAAATGAATACCGTGGTGGTGAAGGCATCCACCCCCGGCTTTCTTCTCGAAGTTCACGTCAAGCCGGGGGATGAGGTCACTGGCGGCCAGCCGCTCTATGTGCTGGAAACGCCCGCCGATGCCGCAGGGCGCCGGCAAGCCGAACAGCGGGTCGCCGCCGCCGCGGCCGCCCTGCAGGACTTGATTGTCCGGCAAAACCAGCCCGTGCCGCTGGAGGGTGAGCCGCCGCCGCCGGTCACGGATGGACAAATCCGCCAGCAGCGCGACCAGGTCGAAATTGCCCAGCGTGCCTTGGTGCAATATAAGCGGTGGGTGCAAAACAAAGTGGTGCTCTCCCCGGTGGTGGGCACCGTCAGCGAGTTTTCGTACAAACCCGGCGACTGGATTTCCACGCGCCGCCCCACCATGACCATCCAGCCGTTGAATGCGGCGGCGGTGTGGTTTGATGTGCCGGAGGCCGTCGCGCGCGAGTGGTCGGTCGGCCAGCCGTTGACCGCCCGCCGCCAGGGCAGCCGGGAAGTCGCCACCCTCACCGTGTCCTATATCGCCACCGAACCGGAGGATCCCGCAGCGGCGGTTCCCGTGTGGAGCGTGGAAGCCAAACCCGCCGCCGGAACCCACCTCGCCCCCGACCAAACGTGGCTCGTGAAGCTCAAACGCCCGCGCCCGCCCAAATAATTCATCCACATGGATGAAATCAGAAAAACAGGGGCAAGAATTTCAACACAAACGCCGCAAAAGGGGGCTTCTGTAGCCGGCCTCGGTGAGGCCGGATGCCTTTTCCTGAAATACAGGAAAACAGGGCAAGAAATTTAACGCAAGCGACGCAAGCGACGCAAGCGACGCAAACGACGCAAGCGACGCAAACGACGCAAAAGATCGCAAGAAAACTGGAAATAAACAAATCTTGCGCCGCAGGCGCTGTAGCCGGCCTCGGTGAGGCCGGATGTGTTTTCCTGATTTTTTCAAGCGGCCCCCCCAAAAAAAACACATTTTTGGCCCAAAAAACCACTAAAAACACCCCAAAAACCCGAAAAACGAGCCGTTTTGGTGCCAAAACTCCAATTTTCTGGACTCAAAGGTGATATGCGCAGACAATGAAGGAGTTGAACAAGGCGCTTGAGCATCGGCGGCAAGGGCATCAGGCTCGTTAGGAGCATGGGAGGAGCAAAATATGCGAATAGCCAGGGCAAGGGATTGGCAGAGAGAAGATCTTCCGGCGAAGAGAACGACGATTGCGTTGGATCGTTCGTTTTCGGAGGAGGAGATGGACCTGATTCAACGGGGGGTGGTGCCGGAGCAAATGGAGGACAAATGGTTCATTTATTGGGATGAGGGCACGCTGTATTTTCATCGCAGTTGGACGGGCTGCTGCACCTATGTTGTGCGCTTCACCGCCGAAAATGGCGGTTGGCGGATGGTCGAGGCGGATGTGAGTCGGGACCCGGAGGAATACGCAGAAACCGACGATGAGATAGATGCCATGTTGATTTCCGCCCTCGTGGATGTGCTTCTGCTTCGCCGGGCCCCGGCGCTTCCAAAAGAAGGAAAATCGGCGGAGCAAGCGGCAATCTTGAACTGGAGCATGATTGGCCGGGCCATGTTTGGCCAGCATCCGGGGGATGGCGAGACCGACCAGCGAAATGTTCGCGAGGACGAAGACGAGCCGCGCCGCTAGCTTGGATAATTCACCAACTTGGTTGAAATACAGGAAAACTGGGGAGTGAGTTTTAACGCAAGCGACGCAAGCGACGCAAACGACGCAAAAGGGGTTTTCTGTAGCCGGCTTCGGTGAGGCCGGATGAATCTTCCTGATTGCCAAAATGGGACCCCAAAAAACTCATGTTGGCCCCAAAAATCGTCCAAAACACCCCAAAATGGACCCGAAAACCCAGCAATGCACCATTTTGGCACCCAAAAGCCAATTGTCTGGACTCAAACGCCTTAGCCAGGCAGAATGAAGTAGTTGAACAATGCGCCAGCGGCCATCGGCGGCAAGTCATTTCAGGCTGCCCCCTAACATTGGCCGGAAATGAACGGATGAATTGACATGTTGAATATGGTAGGATGTCGCCATGCAGTCACAACTTGCCCTATTTGAATACGATGTAGAACCGCGTTCCGATATTTCGGTCGCGCGCTCGGGCACGTTTATTGACAACATGGCACTTCCTGTCCACCGATGGTTTCGCTATTCAGCGGGCTTCGCCGCGCAGTGGGTTGAGCAGCTTCTGACCGATTGGGGTATAGGCCCACATCACACCGTACTAGATCCATTCGCTGGTTCAGGGACGGTATCGGTTGTCTGCGACAGCTTGGGTATACCTAGTATTGCGGTGGATGCTCACCCATTCGTTTCACGAATCCTGAATGCAAAGCTGCATTGGGCAATACCACCCCAAAAGGTTGCGGATTTCGCCGAAAAGGTTCTGAAGCATGCCCAAGGGCGCAAACCAGAGACGTCTATCAATAGGCTGCTTGAGCGGAGTTACGATGCCCAAGCTCTGCACTCTCTCAATGCGCTAAAATCGTCTTGGCTGGATGTACAAGACGGATCCGGCGAGTCGGAGTTGGTCTGGCTTGCGCTGACTGCCATACTTCGACCGACTTCAAAGGCTGGCACCGCACAATGGCAATACATCTTGCCGAACAAGTCTAAACGGAAGGTTATTCAGCCGGTATTGGCCTTTCAACAGCAGATCGAAATTATCAAGGCCGACTTGCGATGGATGCAAACACGGACGAAGAACTCTCGCGCCGCTGTCATCGCCGGAGACGCGAGGAACCTTGCTGAAGGACTAGACCACGTTGTCGATGTCGTTATTACGTCACCCCCATACGCAAACAACTATGACTATGCGGATGCGCTTCGATTTGAGATGACATTTTGGGGGGACGTGAGTGGCTGGGGCGACATTCATGAGGCGGTTCGTCGTCACCTCATTGTGTCATCGTCCCAGCATTCGTCCAAAGAAAGGCTTGTCCTCAATGACCTCCTCGCGCACGAGGCGGTTGCTCCCATTCGCCAGGAGCTCTCTTTCGTTACGCAGACACTCGCGAAGGTGCGAGAGAATCATGGCGGCAAGAAGCACTATCACACCATGGTGGCTGCCTATTGCCGAGATATTGCCCTCGTGCTGCGGCAACTACGCAGAGTTTGCAAAACGGCGTCTCGAATGTGCTGGGTGGTAGGAGACTCTGCGCCGTACGGGGTTTACTGCCCGATCGAGAAATGGATCGCTGAATTGGCCATGTCGGAAGGATTTACCCACCACAGTTTTGACAAACTCCGGGACCGAAACATCAAATGGAAAAACCGCAAACACCGGGTGCCCCTGAAAGAGGGGCTACTTTGGATTGAGGGGTAGCAAATGGCCAAGTCATTATCACATGCCTTTGGGCAGATTATCGGAAATGTTCTTGAAGCCACCATGGAGCCGCGCCTGCGTTTAGTTGCACGGGAACATCGCCTCTTCTTGGACAGGAAAGGCCCGCGCAAAGCGCGAAAAGGCAAGAAGGTTACATGGAGAGATCACAATGGCAATAATCATGACCTCGATTTCGTGCTCGAACGTCGCGGTACGGAAAACACAATTGGCGAGCCTGTCGCATTCATAGAAACCGCATGGCGAAGGTACACCAGGCACAGTCGCAATAAAGCACAAGAGATTCAGGGTGCGATATATGTCCTCAAGGAGACTTACAGTAATAACTGCCCGTTTATTGGCGCCATACTTGCAGGTGTTTTCACCGAAGGCGCGCTTGTTCAGTTGCATTCAATGGAATTCGCAACGCTGTTGTTCCCGTATGACTCGATTGTGAGGGCATTCAAGGCGGCTGGCGTCGATGCGGCATATGACGAAGACACGACAGAGAAGGAGTTCAAGAAGAAGATCAACGCGTGGAACAATCTCACAGACGCCAATCGGGCGAAGGTTGCGAAGTTTCTCAACCGGAAGCACCAGAGCGAGATCGCCACATTCTGTTCAAAGCTCGCTGGTACCATTACCCGGCACATTGACCGCATTATTGTAATACCGCTTCATGGATCTGAAACCGAGCATGGTACCGTAGCAGAAGCGGTGCGGTTTCTATCCAATTATGCATCCTCTGCAACCGCACAAGGAATCTACAAGTATGAGATTCTCATTCGGTACAACAACTCCGACAAGATCACGGCGGAATTCAGGGATAAGAACGGTGCGATCGAGTTTCTGAAGAGATACGAGTAGGCTGCCAACAAGCGGCTCCACTCGTATTGCGACCCCGCGGCGGGTTCGTGGCCGGTGAGGTGTGGCGTTAGGCCAAGGGGAGCCAGGTGGGGGTGGCGGTGGGGAGGTCGAGGAGGAGGACGGTGGGGGGGCCGCGGCGGGGGCGGGACACGGAGCCGGGATTGAGGAGGCGGGTGGGGCCTTGCCGTTCATCGTGCGGTTCGTGGGTGTGGCCGAGGAAAATATAATCCAAGGTGCCGGAGGCGATGGCTGGCGCGAGGCGGCGGCGGTTATCGCCGTGCATCACGAGGCAGCGCTTTCCCGCCAGCACAAACTCAAGGTATTCGCCACGCGTGATGCCGGTGGGCTGGGGATAGAGGGCGGGGTTGTCGCCATACATCCGGTCGCAATTGCCGATGGCCAGATGCGCGCGCAGGCCGTGCTCCTGGCAGGTGGCGGAAAGCAAATCCACGACATCCTCGCCGACATCGCCACAATGCACCAGATGCCGCGCGCCGTGGCGCAGGAGGACATCCAGCGCGCGCCGGGTTTCCGGCAGGTGGTTATGGGTATCGGAGAGCAGGCCCAATTTCATTTGGGCAGTGTCCTGTTTTGCGGGCGCGTGGGCAAGCCGCAAGCGGACGGTTTGGGCTTGTTCCGGGGCGCGCGCCAAGCCATAGTGCGGCCCCATGATGGAGGAACGGCACCTGTTTTTTGAAGACTTGGCGCACACGGCGGCGGACCCGCTGGCGTTTCGCGCGGAGCATGAACCGTGTTTGGAACGGCTGCGTAGCCGCCTGGGCGTGATTCGCGGGCAACGCATTTTCGAGCCGGGCTGCGGCTCCGGGCTGCTCACCGCACGCTTGGCGGATTGGGTGGGGCCGACGGGTCACGTGCTGGCGCTGGATGCCAGCCCCCGCATGGTGGCGCGTTGCGCGGCGGCGACGGCGGGTTTGCCGCAAGTGACCACGCGGCTGGGCGACATGGCCGATTTTGCCGCGCCGACGGGGTCGTGGAACATTGTGCTGGCGTTTCGGTTTTATCCGCACCTGCCCGATCCGGCGGCGTTTTTGCGCGCGTGCCGGGATTGGCTGATGCCGGGGGGGCAACTGGTGGTGGCCAATCTGGAAGGCAGTCGCGAATTGAATGCCATGCACGCGCAGCATCACGCCGTGCAACACGATCACATGCCCACGGCACCGGCCTTGCAACAGCAACTGGCGGCGGCGGGTTGGCGGGTGGCCGAGGCCATTGACGTGCCGGACGACTATTTTGTCCGCGCATGGCGGGACTAGGTTTTCCACGCCATGGAAAATATATTTCCACAGTGTGGAAAAGTGGCGGGGGTGAGCCCTTGGCGCATTGGCTGGCAGGCGGCGCGGGCGAATCTGGTTCCCGGTTTGGTGCTGCAGGCGTTGGCGGTGGCGCTGGTGGCGGGTTATTATGTGTCGCCGCGTTTTCACGACTGGGTGCAGCACGTGGCGGATTGGCAGCAGCGCTACGGCATCACGTTCAGCATCCTGACGCGCGCGGTTTTCAATGGGGTGATTCCGGCGCTGTTCTGCGCGCTGGTGCCGGGGCTGCGGGTCCGGCGACCGTGGGCGGCGCTGCTGTTCGGCGTGGTGTGGTGGGGCTTCATGGGCGCCAACACGCACATTTTTTATACGTGGCAGGCGCGGTTGTGGGGGCATGGTGCCAGCTTCCGCGTCGTGCTGCTGAAAACCGCGACGGACATGCTGGTGTATTCACCATTTTATGCGTCGCCGCTGGTGGCGGTGTCGCACTTGTGGCAGGACTTGAATTATTCATTCAGCGCCACGCGCCGCCAACTGGGGGCGGGGTGGTATCGGCGCATCGTGCTGCCGAACCAAGTGCCGGGGTGGACCTTTTGGGCGCCGTGTCTGCTGGTGCTGTACGCCTTGCCCACGGTGCTGCAAATGCCGCTGGCCGCGCTGCTGGGCTGCTTCTGGGCGCTGATGTGCCTGCAGATTGCGCGGCGGACGTTTGCGCGCTGAATCCCACCGCGCGGGGGGGGGGGCTCAGGGGGCGGCGAGTGACTGCGCGGCAGCGGCCAGCGTACAGCCGCTGGTTTTTTGCGGCGCGACAGCCAGCCGGATGTGGAGCGTGTTCTCCAGCACGGTGGCCGGGGCCAGCGCAACTTCCGGGCTCAGCGTTTCGATTTCCGTATAGCCGAGGCCGTGGTTGGAATAGATTTCCACCGTGGCGCCGCCGTCGGGATAGGCGCCGGTGGCGTGGGTGCTGGCGGTTTCGACCAGCAGCACCGGGCCGCAGCGCGCGGCCACCCACGCGGCGGGCGAATCGGAACCCAGTTTGATTTCGCTGCCGGGGGTCGGCGTGTAGATGGCGGCGGTGTCGCAGCGGCGCAAGGCGCGGCGGTCGGGTTTGTGGCCCATCAACACCTTGAGCCCGCCACGAAAAACGGAAGGCACGGCCAAGGGCAACACCACCTGATCCGGTTGCGCCACTTGGCTGATGTTCCACAGCACCACGGGGATGTCCGAGGGGGCCGTCCGCTCGATGCGCTGATACACGACCAATTCGGTGGCGCCGGGCGCCAGGGTGAATTGGCGCGTGACCACGATATTCAGCGGCGCGCCATAGGTGCGGGTGAATTGCACGCATTGTTGGGCATCGTCAGCGGTCCAAGCCGAGCAGCTCCACGGCACATCGGCCAGGAGGGGGGGCGGGGGCCAGTCCTGGCCCTTCGCGGCGAGGGCGGGCCAGCGGGCTTGCGCCACCGGCCAAAGCCAGTCGCCGCCGATGTTGAAAAAGGGGTCGTTCGCCGTCGGCAAGTTGCCGTGCAAGGCGGGGTCGAGGCGCAGCGGGCTGGCCTGATCCGTCAGCGCCACATGGACGAGGCGGCCGATGGCCGGCACCAGCACGGCTTCGAGGCGTTCGTTGTGCAACCGATAGGCGTTGGTCCAGCCGAGATAGTCCGTCGGCAAAATCGGCTCCACCGGCACCGCGGCGGGGGCGGGGCGGGCGGCGGTCAGCCAGAGCGCGGCCACAACGACCGCCAAGCGAGCGAGGCGCAACAGGTTCATCGGGGCAGCATAAAAAGGGCGGGCGGGAAAAGCCAGCGCTACTTGGACGGGTGGTCGCTGGATTCCGCTGCCGGATAGGCGCGCAGGAGCGCCCGTTTGGTCTGCCGCCGTTTTTGGAGTTCGTCGAGCATGATCTGGTGTTTGGCCACCTGTTCGGGCGTGAGATATTGATCCACTTCCGTGGTCATTTCCTGCAGGAGGCCGGTGAACAAGTTGCGGGTTTGCTCGCGGGCCTGCGCCATCCGCTCGCCATAGCCGGTCAGCACGGCGAGAACCTGTTGCTGCTGTTCGGGGGTGATGTCGAGCCGCTTGGCCAGGACATCGGTGACGTGCTGCGGCATGTTTTCCGGCATCTGGGCATAGGC
>CAZNGD010000043.1:0-11367 GCA_964572295.1 uncultured Verrucomicrobiota bacterium | reverse complement strand
CGGCGGGGGGGGGCGCGGGGCGCGCCGCCCCCGGCGGGGGGGCCGGCCCCCCCCGCCGCGCCGGGCGGGGTGGGCGGGACGGGCGGCGGGGGGGCATCGTCCGGTTGCAGGAGATAGATGAGGCCGCCGGCGACCACCACCGCGACCAACCCAATGGCCAGTGGCAGGCCGAAGTGGAGTTTGGCGCCGTCCGCTTTTTTACGGGTCTGGAGATTGAAGCCGCAATTGACGCAGAGGATGGCGTCGCGCGCCAGCGGCGCCTTGCAGGAAGGGCAGGGGCGTGTGCCCACCAGATTGGGCGCGTTGTGCAGCACCGTCGGCGGGGCGGGCGCGGCGGCGGTGGGGAGCGCGTTGGCGTGATTGCAGTGCGGGCACTCGGCGCGGGTTTCGTCGGCGGAGCTATCGTAGTCGAAGGTCTGGCCGCATGCCGTGCATTTCAGTTGAACAAACATGAGGGGCCTCCTTGGGTTGGGTGACGAGCCTTAGCCGATGTCCTGTTCCATTTTGGCCATCAGGGCGGTCAGGGTCAAGCGTTCCTGCTGCATGGAGTCGCGGTCGCGCAGCGTGACGGTGCCATCTTCGAGCGTTTGGAAATCCACGGTGAGGCACCACGGCGTGCCGGCTTCATCCATGCGGCGGTAGCGGCGGCCAATGGCGCCGGACTCATCCCAGAAGCAATTCCAGCGGCGTTGCAGCTTGGCAAAGATTTCCCGGGCCTTGGCGTAGAGCTCCGGCTTGTTCTTCACAAGGGGGAACACGCCGAGCTTGATGGGGGCGATGGTCGGGTGAAAGCGCAGGACGGTGCGGGTGTCGGTTTTGCCTTTGTCGTCGGTGAGGGTTTCTTCGTCGTAGGCATTGCAGAGCAGCGCCAAGGCGAGGCGGTCGGTGCCGGCGGACGGCTCGATGACGTGGGGCACATATTTGCCGGTGCAGAGTTTGGCGACGAACGCGCGGGCGTCTTCGGCGGCTTTGCCGCGGGCGGTCCAGTCCGCCACGACGCGCTGGGTGAAGGACTCCTTGGCGGCATCGTCCAGCTTATCGGCCGCCTGCTTGAGAGCTTCGTCGAAGACATCCATCTGCTTGCCGGAATGCAGTTGGTGCTGGGAGAGATCGAAGTCGCCGCGGGCGGCAATGCCTTCGAGTTCCTGCACGCCGAAGGGGAATGCATATTCGATATCCACGCAGGTGCGGGCGTAGTGGGCGAGTTCATCGCCGGTTTGCCAATAGAGTTCGAGATCGGCGGCGGGCAGGCCGATGGCGCGGTACCAGGCGAGGCGCTGCTCGACCCAGTAGCGGTGCCAGACCTCCCAACCCCACGACTCCTGCGGTTCGCCGGTCAGGTCGGGCTTGTCCGCAAGGGTGGTGACCTGGCCGCAGATCAGTTCGACGGCCTCGTCGGGGCGGATGAAAAACTCCAGTTCCATTTGCTCAAACTCGCGCGAGCGGAAGGTATAGTTGCGCGGGTTGATTTCGTTGCGGAAGCTCTTGCCCATCTGGGCCACGCCGAAGGGCACTTTCTGGCGGGCGGTGGCGCAGATATTGTTGAATTGGGCGAAGATGGCCTGCGCGGTTTCGGGGCGCAGCCACGCGGCGTTGGCATCATCCTCGACGGGGCCGACAAAGGTTTTGAACATGAGGTTGAAGCTGCGCGGGGGAGTGAGATCGGCCGCGCCGCAGGCGGGGCATTTGGCGGTGGCGGGGAGGGCCAGCGTGTTATCCTGCCTGATGAGTTCGAGGCCTTGTTCCTCGCACAGTTGATCGGCGCGGAAACGCTTGTGGCACGCCTTGCAATCCACCATGGGATCGGCAAACCCGTCGGCATGGCCGGAGGCCTTCCAGATGGCCGGGTGCATGATGATGGACGCTTCGAGGCCCACGACATCCTCGCGGGTGCGGACGGTGGCCTGCCACCAGGCCTCCTTGATGTTGCGCTTCAGTTCGCAGCCGAGCGGGCCGTAATCCCAGAAGCCGTTGATGCCGCCATAGAGTTCGGAAGATTGAAAGATGTACCCGCGCCGCTTGCACAGCGAGGCCAGGGTTTCCAAGGTCAGGTTTTTGCTCATAGTGGCGCGCATCGTGCGCTAAACTGCCGGGCGCGTCAAGGGTTGGCGGGCGGGGTGGCGGGGGCGGGCGCCTGGCGCGGCGGGGAGAACAGTTGCCGGGGCAGGAACCGCCGCAGCAGGATTCCCGCCGCGAGCAGCAGCAGCGAGGTGATTTGCGCGACATCGAGCACGAGCCACGAGACCCGTTCATCGCCGCGCAGATATTCCAAGGCGAAGCGCACGGGCGGGTAGAGCAGCAGGTAGAGCGCGAAAACCGTGCCGTTGCGGCGGCGGCGGGCATAGGCGCCCAGCAGAATCAGCCAAATGACCAGCAGCGCGCCCGCTTCCATGATCTGCACCGGAAAAAGGGGCGTGCCGGGATAGAGTCGGCCCGGCTCGCAGGCCGCGGGATACACGAGGCCCCAGAGCGAATCGCCGGCGGGGCGGCCATAGCAGCAGCCGTTGAAGAAGCAGCCCACGCGGCCTAGGGCGTGGCCGATGGCCAGGCCGGGAATGGCGTAATCCGCCAGATGCCACACCGGCAGGCGGTGGTGCCGCGCAAACAAAACCAGCGTGACGCACGCCAACAGGAAGCCGCCATAAAAAATCAGACCGCCCTGATCAATGCGGATAATCTCCAGCGGGGCCGCGCGATAATAGCCCCAGTTGGCCACCACGTAAGCCAGGCGCGAGCCGATGATGCCGCTGGCCATGAGCCAGAATCCGAGATCGGCGGCGAAGCCGGGCGGGCGAACTTCGCGGCGGCTGAGCCAGAGCCAGGAGAGCACGGCCGCGAGGAAGCCGGCGGCGACCATCACGCCGTAGGTATGGATGGGCTTGCCGAACACGTGGAACAGAATCGGGTGCATGGCGGGGCAGTCTAGCAGGGGGGCGGCGGCGAATCCAGCGCAGAGAGTGGCGGTTGCCTGAAAGATGGAGTATGGTTGGGGGTTATGAATCAAGCGTTGAACATTGTGTGGCGGATCGTCAAACAAGCCTGGGCGGTATTGGGCGAGATGGCCCCGTGGGTTCTCGGGGGCTTCGCCATCGCGGGTGTCCTCTCGCTGTGGCTCAACGCCCGCGTGGTGCGCAAACATTTTGGCGGCGCGAATTTCAGCGCCATTTTGAAGGCGGTGGCGCTGGGGGTGCCGCTGCCGGTGTGTTCGTGCGGGGTGATTCCGCTGGGCGCTTCGCTGCGTAAACACGGCGCGGGCAAGGGCCCCACCGCCGCCTTTTTGATGAGCACGCCGCAGACGGGCGTGGACAGCATCGCCGTGACCTACGGCATGATGGGCGGCCTTTTTGCGCTGATGCGCCCGCTGGCGGCGTTGGTGTCGGGAATCCTGTGCGGGTTCGCCGTCGAACTGACCAATGGCGATGAACCATCCGCTGGCGCCGCGCCGGATCCCGATGAGGACGAAAACGACCGCGCGTGGTGGCAGCGCGTGTTGCATAACGGGTGGGTGGTGTTGCCGCGCTCGGTGGGCGGCGCGCTGGTCATCGGCGCGGTGGTGTCGGCGATTGTGATGGTGCTGGTGCCGCCGAATTATGTGGCCGAAAAGATTTCCAGCCCGCTATTGCAGATGGCGCTGATGCTGGCGTTTGGCATTCCGGTTTATATCTGCTCGACGGCGGCGGTGCCGTTTGCGCTGGGGCTGCTGGCCGCAGGCCTGACCCCCGGCGCGGCGCTGGTGTTTTTGATCGGCGGGCCGGGCGTGAGCGCTTCGACGCTGCTGGCCATTCAACGGCTGATGGGCTGGCGGTCCATGCTGGTCTATGTGACGGTGCTGGCGCTGTGCGCGCTGGCCTTCGGCTTCCTGATGGATCACCTGCTGCCCGCCGGATGGCTGCCGCCCGGAATGCAAGCGGCCGACCACTGCGCGCACGGCGCAGCCGGCATGGCTTGGAAGACCCATGCGTGGGCGGCGCTGCTGCTGGGGATCATCGGCTGGGCCAAGTGGGGGACGCGGCTTCGCGCATCCCGCGCCGCCTGAACCGGCCGTTTTTTTGCGTTGATTTTTGTTATTGGCGCGGCGGGGGCTGCGGGGTAGGATTCCTCTTGAGCAAAGGGAGGCGCGTCATGAGCGAAATCAATGTGCGGCATGCAACGGCGGCGGAGGCGCGGCGACTGGTGGATTTCAACCGGGCGCTGGCCTTGGAAAGCGAGGGGATGGCCCTGAATGAAGCCACGGTGATGGCGGGAGTGCAGGCGCTGCTGGCCCACCCGGAGCGGGGATTCTATCTCTTGGCGGAACTGGCCGGCGCGCCGGTGGGTTGCCTGCTGGTGACGTATGAATGGAGCGACTGGCGCAACCGCGTGTTTTGGTGGATTGCCAGCCATTATGTGAAGCCGGAAATGCGGGGCCGCGGGGTGTACAACGCCATGGACGAAAAACTGCATGAGTTGGCGGCGCAGGCCGGCAACGTGTGCGGCTTCCGTTCTTATGCCCACCGGGAATATCGGCAGGCGCAAGAGGTGTTCCGCAACCTGGGGATGCACGAAAAGGAGTACGTGGTTTTCGAGGACATGCTCTAATCCCGCAGCGCGGGAGGGGGGGGGGCTCAAAGCCAGCGGCGGGTGCGCCGCACATAGGCGGCATAGGCTTCGCCAAACTTCGCGCGCAACGCCTGCTCTTCGGGGCGAATCTGCCAGCGCTGGAGGATCTCAACAAAAATCGGCAGCACAAGCAGTCCGGGGATGGTGCCCAGATAAATCACTTCCGCCATCAGCGCCAGCAGCAGGCCGGCATACATCGGATTGCGGCTCACGCGGTAGATGCCCGTGGTGACCAATGTCGCGGCGCGTTCCGGGTGATTCGGCAACAGACTCGTGTGGGCGCGTAGAAACGCCATGATGCCGCCAACTCCGAAAATCCCGCCAACGGTCGCCACCAGCCGCGCCATCCAGCGGGCGTGCGGCGCATGCCATGTCGCGCCGGGACATATCCGGGACAGCGCAAAGATCAACGCCGCACAAAACAGGAAGGTCACCAAGGGCAGCACCTTGCGCAGTGTCCGGAGCACAAGAGTCGGTGACACGGCAGTCGGTGGCATGGGGTGGACGGGTCAGCGCGCCAGCGAGCGCACGAGGGCGTAGAAGCGGTCCTCGTAGTCCTTGAACTTGCCCAGGCGGGTCAACAGCGCAGCCAGCGCCGCAAGCTGGGCGCGGTTTTGGGCGGCCCGGCGAAAGGCCGCTTCGATTTCGTGGCGCGAGCCGTCGGGATCCGCGTGCAAATCGCGCGCATTGCCCGGCGCGGAACGCCGCACCACTTCCACCAACAGTTTGAGGAGGCACACCTCCCACGGTTCATCCACGCCGCGCACCAACGCGGAGAGGGGGTCCTGGCGGCCTTTCAAATCCGCATGCACCCGGTCCGTCACGTTTTCGATGGAATCATGCACGATGGATTCGGTGATGGTTTCGTGCCGGATGCGAAAGCCGTATTTCAACAGCGTGAAGTCGGCTTCATGCTGCCGCAGCCAGCGGATGAACTCTTCGGCCTGTTCCTCCTGAAAGCCCTCCAGCGGCGATTCGCTGAAGCTCTGCGGCGTGAGAATCTCCGGCCGGAATGATTGGATGTGGCCCTCCCGAATGCGCACCTGCCCGACGGTGTCCATCAATTCCGTCACCAGCCAATAATGAATGAGCGTGGAGCCGAATGTTTCCAGACGGCCGCGCGGCGGCATGATGACATCGGTGTTGTTGACCGCGTACCAAAAATCGAGTTCTTGAGGGGCAGAGGACATCGTGCCCTCACGCTACGGCATTGTGGGGAGCGGCGCAAGACCGGAAGCAGGAAGTAGGTTTTGCCAAATGGGCGGGGGTGCGGTAGCGTGATGGCCATGAAAATAATGCATGGCTTGTGGGTGTTTGTTCTTGGGGCCTGGACCGTGGCGGGAGCCGCCGAGCGGTTGTGGAATATGCCGGTGATGGCGACATGGACGGAAGACCCGCGGACCAGCGTCACGCTGGCGTGGGAAAGGTCGGTGGAGGGGACGGCCGTGGTGGAGTATTCGGCGGACGCTGAGGAATGGGAGCGCGTGGCGCAGGAGGAACCCTTCCGCCGGCATGTATTCACGTTGCGCGGATTGCAGCCGGGAACCCATTATCAATATCGGGTTCAGTCCTCGGATGGATTTGAGGCGACAGGCCAATTTTGGTCGGCGCCGGCGGACCCCAGCCACCCGTTCACCTTTGCGCTGCATAACGATTTGCAAGGGGGGATCAATGTGGAAGCGGCCAAACAGGTGGCGCAAGCCGTGGTGCGGGCCCATCCGGATTTCGTGCTTTCCACCGGCGACTTGGGCGATTCGCGTTATTCCTCGGACTACGCCAACGGCGTGCAGAGCTGGCAGTTGTTTTTTGACTGCACCGAGCCGGAGCTGGCCAACTTTGTGTTTCAGCCGGTGACGGGGAATCATGACGAGCCGGAGAATCCGGATTCGTTCTGGCACCGGTTGCTTGAGCTGCCGAGCCACCATGATTATGTGCTGGATGTGGGGCCGATCCGGTTTGTCATGCTGGATTCGGCGGAAGAGCAAATCCCCAGCCGCATCGCGTGGCTGGCGCGCGAGCTGCAACGCGCGGCGTATGATCCGGCGATTACCTGGGTCATTCCGGCCTTTCACCGCCCGCCATTTTCGTACGGCGAGCGCGGGGGTCAGGAGCAGGTGCGGGAGTGGTGGGTACCGCTGTTCACCCGCTATGAGGCGGACTTGGTGCTGAGCGGTCACGCCCACACCTATCAACGGACCAAACCGCTGGCTGGCGTGAATTATCTGGTGAGCGGCGGCGGCGGCGGTCGCCTGTACTGGGTGCCGGAAAAGCACGAGAATCTCCTGTTCGCCACCAGTCTGTATCACTTTGTGCAATGCAGCGTGGCGGGCGACCGGATTCAGTTGGCGGCAACCGCGACGAATGGAACGGTGTTCGACCGCGCGGAATACAAGGCGTGCCGCCATGTGCGCGTGGAACCGATTTTCCCGGCGCGGGGCGAGCCCTGCACCGTGTGGTACAACGCCGCCGGCGGGCCATTGGCCGATGCGCAGCAAATCAGCGTTCATGTTGGTCGTGACAACTTCGCGGATTTTTTGATGGATGTGCCGCTGGAAAAGGATGCCGCAACCGGGTTGTGGAAGGCCACGTTCACCACACCGGCTGCGGCCAAGTGGAATGTGGCATTTTGTTTCTTTGATCCGGTCAACAAGGTTTGGCACAACAACTACCAGCAGGACTGGCAGGCGCTGGTGGCACGGGAGTGGTGAGCGCCATGATGGATGCCAGGCACCCCGGCGGCGACGCGGCGTCCCGGATGAGCCAACCGGCGCACCAATTTCAGGTGTTCAGCGGCACCACCGACTTGGCCCAAGCGGTGGCCCGGCGCGTGGCGGAAGCCGCAGCGCAAGCCACGCGCGAGCGCGGGCGTTTTCGGATCGCGCTCTCCGGCGGCTCGGCCATGCTGCGCCTCGCGGCGGGTTTCCGGTTGCTGCCGGAACTGCCCGCGCATTGGGCGGCTTGGCGCGTTTTTTGGGCGGATGAGCGGTGTGTGCCCGCCGACGACCCCGCCAGCAACTACGGCGCGGCCCGGGCGGAGTTTTTGGACGATGCCCCCATCCCGGCCGACCAGATTTTTCCGGTGAATGGCGCGTTGCCGCCGGACGAAGCCGCTGCCGCCCATGAGGCCGCGCTGCGCCGCGAGTTTGCCGTCGCTGGCGGTGCATGGCCGCGCTTTGATGTGATCCTGCTGGGGGTGGGGGGGGACGGGCATACCGCATCGCTGTTTCCGGGCGACCCGGCGTTGGCGGAAGCCACGCGCTGGGCCGCGCCGGTCTGGCAATCGCCCAAGCCGCCGCCCATGCGCGTGACGCTGACATTGCCCGTGCTGAATGCCGCCCGCCAGGTCTTTTTTGTGGCCACGGGCCACGACAAGGCCCGCGTGGTGCACCAGGTCTGCGCGGGCGCGGGGAAGACGCCGCTGCCCGCCCAACGTGTGCATTTGACCTCCGGCCCCTGCGAATGGTTTATTGATGAACAAGCCAGGGAACCCCCAACCAGCGAGCCCCATCATGAGTAATGAGATTCCGCAAGCGGATGCCACCACCATCGTTATTTTTGGCGCCACCGGCGATTTGACCCAGCGCAAGTTGATTCCGGCGCTGTTTCACAATCGCAAAAAAGGGCGCTTGTGGGATCGCACGCGCATTGTGGGCGTGGCGCGCCGCGACTGGAGCGACGACTTTTTCCGCGCGCATCTTCACGAGGGCGTGCGGCGCTATGGCGGGCCCTTCGATGAAAAGGCCTGGGCGGAGTTTGCGCCGCGCATCCGCTACGTGCGGGGCGATCTGGAAGTGCCCGAAGACTACCACACGGTGGACCAGCAGTTGCGCCAGATTGAAGGCAAACCCGCCAACCGACTTTATTATCTGGCCTCCGCGCCCGAGTTCTATGGCCCGGCCTGCGACTATCTGGCGGCCGCCCACATGGCGGAAGAAACCGCGGGCTGGCGGCGCATCATCATCGAAAAACCCTTCGGCCATGACCTGGCCTCCGCCGTCGCGTTGAATCACCGGGTGCATGCGTCGTTCCGCGAGCATCAGGTGTACCGCATTGACCACTACCTCGGCAAGGAAACCGCGCAAAACATCCTGTTTCTGCGCTTTGCCAACACGTTGTTCGAGCCGGTGTTGAATCGGCGCTATATCTCCAACATCCAAATCACCGTGGCGGAGGATGTGGATGTGGGCACGCGCGGCGGCTACTACGATCAGGCCGGCGTGGTGCGCGATATGTTCCAGAATCACCTGCTGCAACTGCTGTCGTTGGTGACCATGGAGCCGCCCGCTTCGCTGGAGGCCAACGCGGTGCGCAACGAAAAAGCCAAGGTGCTCGGCAACATTCGGGCCATCCGGCTGGCGGATGCCGTGCGCGGCCAGTATGAGGGCTATCGCGATGCCGCGCGCGTGGCGCCCAACTCCCGGACCCCGACCTACGCCGCGCTGAAGCTCCACATTGATAACTGGCGCTGGCAGGGCGTGCCGTTTTATCTGCGCTCCGGCAAAGCCATGGCCGCGCGGGGCAGTTCCATCATCGTGGAGTTTCAAGCCCCGCCCGATGTCATGTTTGGCCTGGCGCGCAACCAACGTTTCACGCCCAACATGCTGTCCATTTGCATCCAGCCGGAAGAAGGCGTGCACCTGCGCTTTGAAACCAAAGTGCCCGACACCATCGCGGAATCGCGCTCGGCGAACATGGACTTCAGCTACCGCAAGGCCTTCCCGGATATTGCGCTGCCGGATGCCTATGAACGCCTGCTGCTGGATGCCCTCAAGGGCGATGCCTCCCTCTTTGCCCGCGCGGACGGCATCGAGATGGCCTGGCAACTGATTGATCCCATCCTGACCGGCTGGGAGGAACATCCCGAGATTTCGCCGCTGCATTCCTACGCGCGCAAATCGTGGGGTCCCGCCGCCGCCGATGAACTGTTGGCGCACGATGGCCACGAATGGCGCTTGGGCTGCGGCGAAGACGGCTGCTGGATTTGAAAGGACGCAGAGCATGAAGGCATTGGCGGATATCGGCGTGGTCGGGCTGGCCGTAATGGGCGAGAACCTGATCCTGAACATGGCCAGCAAGGGCTTCACCGTGGCCTGCTACAACCGCACGGTGGCCAAGGTGGAGGCGTTCATTACCGGTCGTGGCAAGGGCCAGAGTCTGGTGGGCTGCCGCCGCGTGGCGGAACTGGTCGCCGCGCTGGAGCGCCCGCGCAAAATCATGATGATGGTGCGCGCGGGCCAGGCCGTGGATGCGCTGATTGCCGAGTTGCTGCCGCTGCTGGAGCCGGGCGACATCCTCATTGATGGCGGCAACAGCCATTATGCCGATACCATTCGGCGCGGCGCAACGGTCGCCGCGAAAAACCTGCTGTACGTTGGCGCGGGGGTTTCGGGTGGCGAAGAGGGGGCCTTGACCGGGCCATCCATCATGCCCGGCGGCCACGCCGCAGCCTGGCCGCATCTCAAGCCGATCTTTCAGGCCATTGCGGCCAAGGTGGACGACGGCACGCCCTGTTGCGAATGGCTGGGCCCCGACGGCTCGGGCCACTTCGTCAAAATGGTGCACAACGGCATTGAATACGGCGATATGCAGCTCATCGCCGAAGCCTACCATCTGCTCTCCGCCGGGCTGGGCATGACCCCCGCCGAAATGGGCGCGGTGTTCAAAAAATGGAACACCGGCGCGCTGGATTCCTACCTGATTGAAATCACCGCCGACATTCTGACCCAGGTGGACGACGAAACCGGCCGCCCCCTGGTGGATATGATTTTGGATGCCGCCGGACAAAAGGGCACCGGCAAATGGACCGCGCAGGCGGGCTTGGACTTCGGGGTGGGCATTCCGCAAATCGCCGAAGCGGTGTTCGCCCGCTGCCTGTCGGCCATCAAGGATGAGCGCGTGGCTGCGGCAACGATTCTGCCCGGCCCGAACGGACGCATCACCGCCGACCGCGAAGCCTTTGTGGCCGACCTGGAACAGGCCGTTCATGCCGCCAAGATTTGTTCCTATGCCCAAGGCTATCAGCTATTGCGGACCGCTTCCGCCGAACATGATTGGCAGTTAAACTTTGGCGATATTGCCCTCCTGTGGCGCGGCGGGTGCATCATTCGCGCGCGCTTTCTGGGTAAAATCAAGGAAGCCTTCGATGCCGAACCCACGCTGGCCAACCTGCTGCTGGCACCCTACTTCCGCAATGTGGCGGGCCAGACGCAGGCCGCGTGGCGGCGGGTGGTCCGGGCGGCGGCGGATGCCGGCATTCCGCTGCCGGCCATTGGCACCGCGTTGAGCTATTATGATTCGTATCGCAGCGCGCGGCTGCCGGCCAATCTGCTGCAAGCGCAGCGCGATTACTTCGGCGCGCACACCTACGAACGGGTGGATCAACCGCGCGGGCAATTTTTCCACACCAACTGGACCGGGCGCGGCGGCACGACGGCGGCCACCACGTACGGCGTTTGAACGATGCCGCAGTCGGCGGCCGCGCATTGACACCCCGCAGCGCAGCGGTTACGCTGCCGGACATGGTGCCAGTCACAAAAATGGAGATGTCGTAATGGAACTCGCATTGACAATTACCGGGTGGATTTCAGTCGCGCTGATGGCTTGGTTTCTTTGGCAATGGCTCGCCGGCGTGGTGCGCGGCTGGCGACGCACCTCAACCTCCATCACGGAAAACGTCAATAAAGACATGTACTAGAGCATTTGATGAAACTGCTCTAGCCTGAATCATTCACCTGAGTTCCGCATTGTACGCCCAGCAATTTCGCTGAT
>CAZNGD010000042.1:0-11424 GCA_964572295.1 uncultured Verrucomicrobiota bacterium | reverse complement strand
GCTTCTCGATGTCCTTGATGATGTCGGCCATCTTGTACACGGCGTTGTCGCCGCGTTCGGGGGCGGAACCGTGGCACGAGACGCCCTTGGTTTCGATCTCGATTTCCATCCGGCCACGATGCCCGCGATAGATTTGCAGGCTGGTGGGTTCGGTGGAAACGACGACTTCCGGGCGCAGCTTGCCTTCCTTGACAATGTACTGCCAGCACAGGCCGTCGCAGTCTTCTTCCTGCACGCTGGCCACCACCCAGATGGTCAGGTTTTCGGGAACCATCCCCAGCTCCTTGAGCATGGCGATGCCGGCGATGGAGGTGATCAGCCCGCCTTTTTGGTCGGTGACCCCGCGGCCATAGACCTTGCCATCCTGAATGATGGCGGGGTAGGGCTTGACCTTGTTCCACAAGGTGATGTCGCCGATGTCCACGGTGTCGCAGTGGCCATCGAAGGCAATAATGCGCGGGCCATTGCCGATGCGGCCGAGCAGGTTGCCCATGCCGTCAATCACGACTTCGTCGTAGCCCATCTTCTTCATGGCGGCGGCCAGGAACTTGACGACATCGCCCTCCTGGCTGCTCAGGGACGGGATGCTGGCGGCATCCTTCAGGAACTCGGCAATCGTGCCTTCCCGTTTTTTGGCTTCCTCATATAACTTGGAACTCATGTTCGTTTCTCCTTTCGTATTTACAGGTTTTTGAGCACGCCGGTGGCGGCGTTGAATTCATCAATCAGTTGATCCCATTCGGCCACTTGCTGCGGGTCGAAGATTTCCGCCCAGAAGTCCTCATCCCACATGGCGCGCAGGTCTTCGCTATCCTTGGCCTGCTGCTCCACCCACGTGAAGTATTTGAAGTTATGCAGCGCCTTGCGGTCGAAGTAATTCAGCTCGCGGAAGGACGAGGGGATGCAGCCTTCGAGGTAGCGGCTGTAGTGGCGGGCGGCCAGCTCGGCGGTGTAGGGGCCGTGCTGCTCGGTCATTTCGGCCTGCCGCGAGGAATAGAGGTCCATCGAGTCGGTCAGCGGCAGGAAGATGACATCGCGGCTGTCCATCTCGTAATAGCGCGCGGTCCAGATGGCGCTGACGAGGTTGCAGATGCTGGAGATGCCGGCAAATGGCAGTTGGGCCACGACCGCATCGCTGACGCCCTGCCTGCGCAGGAAGTCCTGGCCGGCGGGCTCGTTGAACAGGCGCAGGAGCTGCATGACCTGCTCATCGTCAATGGCCGCGATGGCATCGGTGTTGCGGATGTTGTGGACCCACGGCAGATGTTTGTCGCCGATGCCCTCAATGCGGTGCGCGCCGAAGCCGAACTGATAGAGGGTGGGGCACTGGAGCGCCTCATTGGCCACCACGCGGATATGCGGATGGATGGTGCGCAGGAAATCGCCCGCGGCGATGGTGCCGGCGGAGCCGGTCGCGCTGCAATACGCGGCCAGGCGGCTGCGGTCGGTCTGGAAGTGGTTCTTATAGATTTCCTCAATGATGCCGCCGGTCATCTGATAGTGCCAGATCGAGTTGCCGAACTCCTCGAACTGGTTGAAAATGACGATGCTGTCGCCGCGTTCGCGCCGCAGCTTCCAGCACATGTCGTAGATTTCCTTGACGTTCGATTCGGTGCCGGGGGTGGCGATGATTTCATCGGTGTTGATTTCGCGCAGCCAGTCGAATCGTTCCTGGCTCATGCCTTCGGGCAGAATGGCCACGGCGGGGCAGGCCAGCAGGGCGCAATCGAACGCGCCGCCGCGGCAGTAGTTGCCGGTGGACGGCCAGACGGCCTTCTGGGTGGTGGGGTCAAAGTTGCCGCTCACCAGCCGCGGCACCAGACAGCCGTAGGCCGCGCCGACCTTGTGCGCGCCGGTGGGGAAGTAGCGGCCCACGAGGCCGACAATCCGCGCATCCACGCCGGTGATTTCCTTGGGGAACTCCACCCAGTTGCCTTCGCCGAAGCCGCCGGTCACCGGATCGTTCTTCCACGTAATGCGGAACAAATTGAGCGGATTGATCGCCAACAGGTCGAGCGTCTTGAGCTTTTCCTGAATCTTGGCGGGAATCAGACTGGGGTCCTTTTGCTGGGCAAACGTCGGCAAAATGATGTGGCGTTCCTTGGCGCGCTGAATGCTGCGGGCCAGGATGTCGCGATTGATCGAGGAAATGATTTTCATGCGTTCTCCTGTTATTTTCAAATAAAGATACGTAAATGCCGGTAGTGTGGCGGATGAAGGGGGCGGGGTCAATTCCAATGGGGCCGGCTGGAAAAAGCGTTTTAGCGGAGCGCCAGCACGGCCATCACCGCCAAGCCGTAGAGCGCCACATTGATCATGAGCGGCCAGTCGGTCAGCAGCAGTTGTTCCGGGCGGTCGCCCTTTTCCTGGCGATAAACCAGGTCCATATAGCGGAAGAGGCCGAACACCACGAGCGGGATGGTGGCCGCCAGCCACGGGGTGCCGAACTTCTGCACGGTTTCCGGCCAGAGCGTATAGAGCGCATAACAGACCAGCGCCGCGGTGCCGGTCATGGTGATCAGCAAATCGAGCAGGCGTTTGTCATAGCCCGCCAGCGAATCGCGGGTGCCGCGGCCGGCCAGATTCACCTTTTCGTGGCGGCGTTTGCACAGCGCCAAAAAAAGCGCCAGCATCATGGTGCACACCAGCAGCCAGGGGCTGATCGGCACGCGGAGGGCCACGCCGCCCGCCAGCGCGCGCAGCACAAACCCCACGGAAATCACCAGCACATCCACCAGCGGCACGCGCTTCAAGGCCAGCGTATAGGCCGCTTGCAGCAGCAGGTAGCTGCCCAGCACCAGCAGCAGCGCCGGTTCGAGGCGCCACGCGCCCCACAGACTGACCGCCACCAACCCCACCGCCAGCGCGGCCGCCGCGCGCGGCCGCACCTCACCCGCCGCGATCGGCCGCCGACATTTCAGGGGATGCAACCGGTCCTGCGGCGCGTCGCGCAAATCATTGAAGATATACACCGCGCTGGCCAGCAGCGAAAATGCCACCGCCGCCAGAATGGCTTTCCACGCCGTGAACAGCGTCAGGTTTTGCTGCTGGTCGCCATAGGCAAAAACAAACGCCGCGAGCACCACGGCGTTTTTGGTCCAATGTTTGGCGCGCAACAATCGGAGCAGCGTGCGCAGCGCACTCATGGGGCGGGCGCTCCGGCGGCCGGGGGGGGGGCGGCGACGCTCGGCGGGTGGACGCAGCGCGGCCGCCGGCGGTATCCGCTGCGCGCCAGCAGCTTCCACACCATCCACAACGCCTCGTTGATGATGCCGCCGCTCATCTTCGACTGCCCTTCGCGCCGCTCCTCAAACACAATGGGCGATTCCACAATCTTGAAGCCCAGATGCCACGCCGTATGCGTCATTTCGATCTGGAACGAATAGCCGTTGGAATGGATGTCCTCCAGGTTCATGGCCGCGAGCACTTCGCGGCGGAAACACTTGAAGCCGCCGGTGGGATCGGTGAACGGCATCCCGGTGATCAGCCGCACATAGAGCGCCGCGCCCGTCGAAAGAATCAGGCGGTTCAGCGGCCAGTTGATGACGCGGATCCCGCCGATGTAGCGCGAGCCCAGCACCAGGTCCGCCTGTTGCGCGGCGGCGCGCAGTTGCGGCACGGCCCGCGGGTCGTGCGAAAAATCGGCATCCATTTCCATGATGAAGCGGTAGGCCGGCCGGTCCAGCGCCCAGCGGAATCCCGCCAGATAGGCGCGCCCCAGCCCCTGCTTCTGCTGCCGGTGCAGCACCTGCACCCGTGGTTCGGCCGCCGCCAGTTGGTCGGCCAGTTGCCCCGTGCCATCGGGCGAATTATCATCCACAAACAGCACATCCGCCTCCGGGCAGGCCGCCAGCACCGCCCGCGCGATGGCCGCCGCATTTTCCTTTTCATTATAGGTCGGAATAATGACCAGCGTGTCGCTCATGATGGCCGCATCCTACTCTGTCGCCTCAGCGGGCGACAACCCCAAATCCAGCGTCAGCGTGGTTTGGTTCTGCCGGCGGCCCAGTTCGAGGCGCGCGCTGGCCAGCGGCGCGAAGGCATCAATCCACGCGCGGGCATCGTTGAGCTGCGCGCGGATGTCGTGCGTATTGCCGCCGCTCATGAACATCTGCACCATGGACCACGTGGCGATGGCGTCGCGCGCCACCTTGCCGCTGCGCGCCAAATCCACCCACGCCGTCAACGCGCCGCCGGCGGCCAGCGCCGTCGCCCACGGCGGCGCGGCATTGGCGGGCATTTGCTCGGCCATCTTTTGCAGCGCGGCCAGATTACTCGCCGCCAACAGCCAGCCATCCAACACCATGTAGGCCGGGCGGTCGGCCGGCGCGAGTTCATCCACCCACTCGTTGCCGCCCGCGCTGGCCAGCACATGGAACGTGCCCGCCGGTGAGGCCACCGGATTCAGAATAAACGCCGCCCGGTAGCGCGCATTGCTGGCATCCAGCACCCGCTGAATCGCCGCGTGCGCCGCCGCAGTGTCGGGCGCGGGCGTGGCCAGCAGCAACGTCGGCACGCGCAAGCCCGCCAACCCCAGCGAGCGGATCATCCCCCACGCCAGCCGTCCGCCCATTTCGCCATCCATGCCCACCAGAATCAGGCGGTCGGCCGTCATCACATCGAGAATCATGCGCAGCACATGGCGTTCCGTGCGCGGCAAATCCATTTGCGTGGCCACGTGCAGCAACGCCTCGCGGCTGACCGCCGCGCCCAGGCAGGGCGCCTGCCCCACCCGCCGGGCCAGCGCCGTCAGCGCGGTGGTGGGCGGGCGGTCTTCCGGCAGCACCGCCAAACCCGCGGTCGCCGCCACCAGCGTCAGGCCATGGGCCTCCAGCCGGGGCACCTCCAGCGTGATGCCGGGGGCAACCGGGTCCGCCAGCGGCGAACGGTCGCGGATCCAAAAGCGGTCCGGCATGGCGCGGTCATCCTGCGCGGCAAACTGGGCAAAAGCCGGCTCGCGTTCCAGCAGCCGCTGGCTCCGGCCGTCATACGCCGCCAACATGGCCTCGATGGCGTACGGGTCCGGCGACAGGCAGGCCATGATGATGCCCTCGCCGAATGCGATCGTCAGCGTTTGGCGCGGGTCCAGGTCCGGCGTATCCACGCGCCACGCCGCGTGACCCGGAAACGTGGCCATGCGCGTAAATCCCGGCACGCGGAACAGCGTCAGTTGCCAGCGCAATTTTTGGCTATGCCCGCCGAGGTGGCTCACGGCAATCCATGCCGCATCGTCGCCACCGTGCGGGGAGGGCAGGTAGGCCAGCGTGCCCTCGCGCCCCGCCAGCATCTCGAACCAGCGGAATGATTCCTCATCCGCCACGAGATCGGCGGCATCCTCCGGCGCGACCCCCGCCGTCCGCATCAGCGCCTGCGCCAGCGGATTCGCCAGCACATCGGGCCAGCGCTCCGGCAGGCGCAAATGACGGCCCACCAGCGTGGCATTGGCCGGCAGGGGGCGATAGATCGCCTGCGGGTCATACGGCACATAACCCACCCACCAAACCGCCACCCCCACCGCCGCCGCCAGCAGCAGCAGCGTACAGATTCGCTTGGGTGTCAGGACGCGCGCGCGCATGCTCATTCAGTCGCGTTCGGCGGCGGCTCGCTGGCCGGCGCGGCCGGCGCTTGCGCCGGCTCCTCGTTGACGGTCTCCACATAGTTCAACTTCAACTCCGCCAGAATCTGCTGGAGTTGTTTTTGTTCGATCTCGCTCACATTGCCTTTGGTTTTGGCCGCCAGCATATCCAGCATATCAATCGTCCCCTGCGCCGCCGGCAGATTCTTTTCAATCTTCTGCGTGACGGGGTTCAACGTTTTGCCCAGATGCTGCATGGCCGCCGCCGCCAGCGAGAACACCAGCCCCTGAAAGAGATGCTCATTTGTGTTTTGGCTCATACCCGATTTCTCCGTGTTGCGGTCTGTACTTACCTGAACCCGCCGCCCGGTTCAATTCCGGAATGCGCCCGCCCGCGCGCCGCCCGTGACGTTCGCCGCCCTTGGTGGTATCTTTCCGCCCATGACTGCCCCCCCCTTCGATTGGATCATCCGCGGCGGCCTCGTCGCCGACGGCCGCGGCGGCGAACCCACCCGCGCCGATGTCGGCCTGCGCGGCGACCGCATTGTCGCCGTCGGCGAGATCGCCGCCCGCGCCCCCCACGAATACGATGCCGCCGGCCGCATCGTCGCGCCCGGCTTCATTGATGTCCACACCCACTCCGACGCCTATCTGCTCATCGAGCCCGGCGCCCCCTCCAAAATCCAGCAAGGCGTCACCACGGAAATCACCGGCAACTGCGGCGCCAGCGCCGCGCCGCGCGACCCCGGCTACACCCTGCCCGCCGACTGGCTGGAGCAAACCTATCCCGGCCGGTGGCAGAGCGTCGCCGACTATCGCGCCCTGCTCGCCGCCCGGCGCCCCGCCGTCAACTCCGCCATGCTCATCGGCCACCGCGCCCTGCGCGCCGCCGTCATGGGCGTCGAACCCCGCGCCGCCCGCCCCGACGAAATCGCCCGCATGGCCCAACGGCTCGACACCGCGCTCGCCGAAGGCGGCCTGGGCCTCAGCACCGGCCTCGTCTACGCCCCCGCCATGCACGCCCAGCCCGATGAAATCCAAGCCCTCGCCCGCGTCGTCGCCCGGCACGGCGGCATCTACGCCACCCACATGCGCAGCGAAGGCGGCGCGCTCCTCGAAGCCATCGCCGAAGCCATCGCCGTCGCCCGCGCCACCGGCGTGCGCCTGCAAATCTCGCACCTGAAAACCGCCGGCGAAGCCAACTGGCCCAAGCTCGATGCCGCCTTCGCCGCCATCGAAGCCGCCCAAGCCGAAGGCCTCGCCGTCGCCTCCGACCGCTATCCCTACACCGCCTCCTGCACCGACCTCGATGTCATCCTCCCCACGTGGGCCGCGCAAGACGGCCGCGCCGCCATCCTCGCCCGGCTGCGCAATCCCGCCGACCGCGCGCGCATCCGCGCCGAGATGGCCGCCGCGCGCCCCGACCGCTATTGGGACAATGTCTGGATCGGCAGCACCCGCCACCCCGCCAACGCCCCATTCACCGGCCGGCCCATCGCCCGCGCCGCCGCGGCCTGGAACCTGCACCCCCTCGATGCCGCCCTGCGTTTCATGGACACCGATGAACTCTTCACCGGCGGCATTTTCTTCGGCATGAGCGAAGCCAACATGTGGCGCATCCTCGCCAAGCCATGGGTCATGATCGGCTCCGATGCCTCCCTCCGCGCCCCCACCGGCCCCCTGAGCCACGACCATCCTCATCCCCGCGCCTACGGCACCTTTGGCCGTTTTTTGCGCGCCGCCGTGGATGGCCGCACCGTCCCCCTTGGCGAAGCCATCCGCAAAATGACCAGCCTGCCCGCCGCCCATTTCCGCCTCACCGACCGCGGCATCCTGCGCCCCGGCGCCTTTGCGGACATTGTCATCTTCGACCCCGCCACCATCCGCGACCGCGCCACCTTTGAGCAACCCCACCAATTTTGCGCCGGTATCCATGCCGTCTGGGTCAACGGCGTGCTTTCCTTGCGCGATGGCCAACCCCTCGCCCGCGCTGGACGCTACCTCACCCCTTCGGAAAAACAGGAAAACAGCCAGGGGCATTAACGCCAGCGCCGCAACCGCCGCAAAAGTGCGCAGGCGTGGTCAGGATGTCGGCCGCCGTTGTATCGGCGGCGAGTTCGGCGCGCGGGCTTCTATGGAATGATCAGTTGATAGCAGGCTATGTCATTTCCAATGACCACCAGTTCAACGCCCTTGCCCGATGGCCCCAGACGGAAAAACCAAGTAGAGCGGCGGTCCTGTCCCACCTGCTTTTGTTCCAAAAGGGTATTGCGCTCTGCATCCTTTAGTTCGAACCCGCCCCCGGAGCTGAAGAGAAGCAGGTCGCGCTTGGGGCCAACGGGCAGGATATCCAAGCGTGCGGGGACATTGGTGGTGGGATCTTCCTGTTCCCAACATATTTCCCCCTTGTCCGAAATACAGATCATTTGGTGCCCCTTGTACAATATGTGCTGCCCCCCCGATTCCTTCTCTTCGATCTCATAGAGCCATCGCGTGCCGATTACGTATCCCCGATTGCCATCTTGCAGATACACAAAAGGAAAACGAACAGAGCGCGATTCGTGGTTCTTTTCTTGATATTTCTCCGGCAACGGAATCGCCCGCACAAGATTTCCCTTGCGGGTTTCATGGATGAACAAGGTGTCGCCGGTGGCGAAAACCAGATGGCGGTGCGGGATGTGCCAATCTTTCCAACTGCGAATGGACATCGCAGAAATGTGGCCGTCGAGCTCCTTCTGCCATTGCAGCCGGAAGAAACGCGGATCAAGGAAACGTTGCGTTTTCTTGGGCGCGGGAAAGAGCCTGCGAAAAATGGAAGTGCGGGGCGTTTTTTCAACGGCCGGCGCCTGCGGCGATAACGTTTTGGGTTTGGCTTTGGCTTTCGGCGCGGGTTTTGCTTGAGAGACAAATTGCCACTCGATCCGCGGCGCTTCGACCAGTTGTTTGGCGGAAAAGGGCTGGATGCGGGCAAGGTACGGATTCGCGGATTGAACATTGCCGCCAATCACAAAAATGTTGTCGCCGGCGCAAGCCAGGGCCGCATGGCGGGCCGGACGATAGCCGACGGCGATCCGCGCCCACTGCTTCTTTTGGAGATTGCAGACCACCGTGCGATCCAACTCCTCATAGTCGCCAAACAAATATAACTGACCATCCACGACACACCCATGATGCGCGCTCGTTTTATCGGGCAACGGGGACCATAAGCGCCACCGGTTCCGCGCCGGGTCATACACTTGGACATCACGGATGGCCGAGACGCCGTCGTAGCCCCCGGGAGCATAAATCTTGCCCTCATGTTCAAAAACGTGGCCTTCGCGCGCCACCGGGAGATTGGCGCCCAAGGTCCACGTTTCGGTGGGGATGTCGAAAATCTGCACGGTCTGGAGCCGGGACTCGTTTTCCCCCTGCGCCCCGCCGATGACGTATAGCCGCTGGCCCACCACCGCCACACCGGCCCGGGCAACCGCCACCGGCAAGTCCGGCAACGAACGGCTGACCCCGGTCGCCGGATCCCATTCCTCGCAGGAAGCCGTCACGGCCAGATTTCCCGGATTTTCACCCCACACGATTCCTCCCACGATGTAGATTTTTCCACCGCTTGCCGCGCCGGAGAAGAAACACCGGGGACGAATCGAAGCCGGCAGGGTCTCCGTGGCTTTGGAATCGGCAAAAAATCGCTCGATGCTGCCCTTCAGCCCCTGATCGGAATAACCGCCAACGACATAAATGGCATCGCCCACCACCGCCGCCAGCGATCCAAACCGCTCGGTGCATAACGCCAGCAAAGGCCCCTCCGGCCGGGTTTGGTCGAGATAACGTTCCAAGGTGACCTCAAATCCGCGCTTCAGGGGAGCCGCAGCAACGGCTTTTTGCTGAACAGCAATGGCCGCATCGCGTTGCCCTGCCTCCCACAAGGCCCGCGCATAGGTGTCGAGGATGTCCGCGTGTTTCTCATGGGTCAGGTCCATCGCTTTTTTTGCGAGGCGCGTGGCCAGGGGAACATCTCGTTGCCGGATCCCGGGGTTCGTCAAAAGAGTCCACGCGATGGAGTTCAGGGTGTCGGGACTTTTCAGGTCGGCAGCCTCGATCTGGCGGGCCAATTCAGCGGCCTTGCCCGAATCTTCCGGCTCTCTGACGGCATTGAGGTACTCCCTGTAAAGTTCGGCAATTCGGCGGGATTCCGAGGCCGCCTGTCCTTGGGCCACCGCTCGTTCCTGGGCCCGCTCCAGTTGAAAACCGCCATCGGTAATTTCCTGAAGAATCTCCCGCATCTCGCGCATTGGGTGGCCGATCCACGCAATCCGGCCTTGATGGACCACAAAAGCCGTGGGGATGCCGCATTGCCCGGCGGCCTCCAGCCAGCGTTTTGCCATGAACGCATCCGGGGTGTCCATGGCAACGGAATAATCCATTTGCCCGCCCATTTTATTGACAAAAGCGGCGACCGTTTCGGCCGCGTTGTCGCCGCGTTCCCAGACGTTCATGCCGATAAACGTCACCTTGGGAAATTGGTGCGCAAGAGCCGTCAGGTGGGGGATGGATGCGCGGCAGGGCGGGCACCAGGTGGCCCAAAATTCAACCACATACGTGCGCTCCGGCTCCAATCCCCGCACCGCCTCGCCTTTGATCCATTGCGATGCTTTTACTTCCGGCGCCGGAGAACCGACAACCAGCGGGCCGGGGCGAACGGCGGCTTCGAGTTTGGCGAAGGCCGGCATGGCGAGCAATAACGATGAAATCACAACATGGAAAAAAACCCTTTTCATGCATCCACCCTTTCTGCACCACGGCTGAAAATATCCACGCCCTTCATTACACCGATTCTTTTTCACGATGGCAAGCGCCGGAACTCCCGGCGGCGGGATCAGGGTGTAGGACAGATTTTTGTGCAAAACGCAAAATAAGCTTGCAGTCCGTGTAGCTATAGCCTAGAGTGTTAGGCTATGAAGACACAATCCCATCCCAACCATCGAGGCCAGGAGATTCTGGCGCAAATGGGGCAAATCCCCGTGATGATTCAAGGCAAGGTTTCAGAGCGTCGCCAAGGCGGCCGGGTTACCGGTCTGAAGTTGCAACGCTGGCGCAACGGGCGCAATGAAACACGCCATATTCCCGCTGACTTGGTCGAGACCGTCCGCCAAGGGACTCAGGGCTATGATCAGTTCATGGCTTTGGCCGCGCAATACGTGGCGCAGCGAGAGGCGGAGGTCTGGGGTACCGGCGTAAGCGGAAAAAAAAAGCACACGCGCTCATCGACGAGTGGGCACAGGAGTTCCACCAGTTTGTAGATACGGCAGCCGACACGCTGCAGGCCAAGGAACTGGGTGATATTACATGGTTGGAGCACGGGCTGCGCGAGCAGTCCCAACAGTTGTGCCGGAATGTCCTTGGTTGGTTGCTGAAGTTGCCTGATTTGCGCGTACCGGGGGACCGGGCCGAGCCGGGTGAACGCCGTGTCAGCTCCCAGAAGCGTATCATGAACACCTTGTTTGGACCGGTCCCGGTCGTACGCAACTATTACCACCGCCCTGAGGATGGCTGCGGTCGTTTCCCACTGGATGAAGCGCTGGGCCTGATAGACGGCTACACTCCGGGCGTGGCGGCTTTGATTGGACGGGCGGCTGCCGAGTTGCCTTTTCAGCGCGCGGCAAATTCCTTTTGCGCCTATACCGGCCTGCAGGTTGATGCCCGCCAGTTCCCGCGGCTCGCCGAACGGATGGGTCCGCAACTGGAAGAGTTTCTTCGTGCCGGACATCCCTCCGGAGAAGCCAAGCCGCCCCGGGTCTATGTGGCGGTGGACGGCACCGGCGCCCCATTGCGGCGCAACGAATTGAAAGGGCGTAAAG